>JAGCFC010000140.1 GCA_017650325.1 Salinivirgaceae bacterium
CTTATGCCTTATACCTTATACCTTATGCCTTATACCTTATGCCTTATACCTTATACCTTATACCTTATGCCTTATACCTTATGCCTTATACCTTATACCTTATACCTTATGCCTTATGCCTTATGCCTTATGCCTTATACCTTATACCTTATACCTTATACCTTATACCTTATACCTTATGCCTTATACCTAATTGCCTATATACCAACGCCTAACACCTAACACCCAACACCCACCACCTACGACTCAATTTCACTCAATTCAATCCATCGGTCGGTTTTCTGGTCAAGCAGTTTGCTCACTTCGTCGAAACGTGAAGACAGTTCGGTTATTCGCTTTGCGTCGGATTCGCCGCCCGATAAAGCGGCTTCAATCTCGCTTTTCTCTGTTTCAAGTTGCGCAATATCAGCTTCGAGTTGTTCAAACTCTTTCCGTTCCTTAAAGGTCATCCGGCGCTTGTCATCATTGCGCTCTTTGCCTTTCTGTTGCGGCTGTTCGGGTTTTGCGGCCGCAGTTTCGGATTTGACTTGCAGCGTTTTCCATTCGCGATATTGGGTATAGTTTCCCGGAAAGTCCTTAATCTTTCCATTTCCCTCAAACACAAACAGATGATCGACAACCTTGTCCATAAAGAAACGGTCGTGCGACACAATGAGCACGCAGCCGTCATATTTTGAGAGGTAGTCCTCAAGAACGTTCAAGGTAACAATGTCGAGGTCGTTGGTAGGCTCGTCAAGAATCAGAAAATTAGGGTTGCGCATCAGCACTGTCATCAGGTAGAGGCGCTTTCGCTCGCCGCCGCTCAATTTGCTCACGTAGGCGTAGTGCATGCTGTGTGGGAAAAGGAAATAATTGAGAAACTGTGTGGGAGAGAGCCTCGTTCCTTCGCCCACTGCAATATCCTCGGCAATCTCCTGTATCACCTCAATCACGCGTTTGTTCGGGTCGAATGCGGCGTTTTCCTGCTTGTAATAGCCCATTTTGATGGTTGTGCCAACTTCAATGCGCCCCTTGTCGAACGGCTCGTTGCCGGTGATTATGTTGAGCAATGTGGTTTTACCGATGCCGTTGGAGCCTACAATGCCAATTTTTTCGCCGCGTCGGAACTGATAAGTGAAATCGTCGAGCAGAACCTTTTGGCCGTAGCTCTTGTAGATGCTGAAAATATCGATGATTTTCGTGCCCAAACGCGAACTTTTTATGTCGATTTGCATCGATTCGTTGCTCACATTTTTGAAAGCAGTGGCCTTGATGTCCTCAAAGGCATCGATGCGGTATTTGGCTTTTGTTCCGCGAGCCTGCGGCATTCTCCGAATCCAGTCCAACTCTTTCTTGTAGAGCTGGCGTGCCTTCTCTATCTCGCTGTTCTGATTGTAGATACGTTCTTCGCGCTTGGCCAGGAAATAGGAGTAGTTGCCGCGATATTTAAATATCTGCTTGTCGTCGATTTCGTAGATGATGTCGCACACACGGTCGAGAAAGTAGCGGTCGTGAGTGACCATTATCAATGTCGATTTCGATGAGTTGAGAAAACCCTCAAGCCACTCTATCATGTTGAGGTCGAGGTGGTTGGTGGGTTCGTCGAGAATCAGAATGTCAGGTTCGTCGATTAGAGTTTTAGCAAGGGCAAGGCGCTTTTTCTGTCCGCCCGAAAGTTGCCCGACTTTCTGCTCGAAGTTGTTGATGTTCAGTTGTGAAAGTATCTGTTTGATTTTTGCCTCGTAGTTCCATGCTTTGGCGTGGTCCATGGCATTGGTGGCTTCGGCCAGTTGTTCGGCATTGCCGCTTTGGCATGCCAGCTCATACTCTTTGATGGTTTGTATGGTGGTGTCCGACGATTCAAAAACCTCCTCAATGACAGTCAGTTCGGGGTTCAGCCACGGCTCCTGCTCAAGATAGCCCAGACGCAGGTCGTTTCTGACCACCACACTGCCGCTGTCGGGCGTGTCGGCACCGGCAATGATTCGTAGAAGTGATGTTTTTCCCGCTCCGTTGTTGGCAATGATGGCTACATGCTGCTCTTTTTCAACACTCAAGCTGATGTTGCTGTAGAGGACAAGGTCGCCGTACGATTTGGTGATGCCTTCAACTTGTAAATAGTTCATCGATTTATTAGGCTGAAAAAACTGTCGTTATGCGATGTAACTTCTCACTTTTTCGACAATCTCGCTTAATTTTAGTGGCTTTTCAAAGAAAAAGTCAGCCCCCATGCTAAGCGCTTTTTCGGCATCGGCTTCTTCGTTGTCGGCGCTAACAATAATGACAGGTAATTTTTCGGTGTTTTTGTTGCCCCTTATCGATTCCAAAACATCGAATCCTGACATTCCGGGCATCATCAAGTCGAGCAGGACGGCATCGATGTGTTTTTTGCTCAATATTTTGAGCGCCTCTTTACCAGAGTAGGCCACTTCAACTGCAAATCCATTTTGCTCGAATGCCACTTGCAGCAGCAGATTGTTTGTTGCTGAATCGTCAATTAACAAGACGGTGTTTTTCGTATTTCCCATTGTTAGAAATCGTTAGAGGTGAAACCAATAATCTTGATTTTAGAAAAAACTTATATCGTAATTTCTAAAATATTCTTCACAAAAACATATTTGATTTCTCAAGTATCATGCCAAACCGAATCAAAAAATCCGAATATGCGTTTTTCGCTTCAAATTAATTGTGTCTCAGCACGATTGACCGATTTGAAAAATCTGAATGTTAATGTGGCAGCATCTATAAGAACATACCTAAAATCGTACAAATATAGTGCACATTAGGAACTCTTTCTTCTCTGATTTCTAAAAAGCGAAAAAAATAATTCACATGATATGGACATACAAATCGCTTATTTTTTTTGGAAAAAATAAAACAATGAGTAATTTCACACAAAAATTGATTTAGTGTATTATGTATGACTCTAACAATCCTTATGCTCAATGGTTTAACCATTTGACAGATAGTCAGATTGATATTATTAAGAAAAACAGCGTAAAACTTAATTATAACAAGGGCGAGACTATCTGTAAGCAGGGCGCATTTGCATCGAATGTCTTTTTTATTGAACGTGGCCTTATGAAGGCTTACAAAGAATATAAAAGCAGTTGCCTGATAATGCGCTTCTTAAAGCAGGGCGAGGTGATTGGCTTCTCGTCACTTTACAATAAAGGCACATATCACTATACAGTGGCAAGTGTGGGCCCCACCGAAGTCTTGTCGGTTACAGCCGATGTGGTCAAACAGCTGATTCGCGAAGACTCAACTTTTGCCGAAATGGTGATTGCTTACTTGAACAAGATAACGGGTGATGAGCTGGAGAGAATTGTCAGTCTGACACAGAAGCAGCTGAACGGCCGCATAGCTGACGCAGTGCTGCATTTTGCCAACAATGTTTACAAGTCGGACGAATTCAACATGCAGATCACGCGGCGCGATGTGGCTGATTTCTGCGGTATGTCAACTGAGAGCGCTATTAGAATCCTTAAGGAGTTCCACAATGATAAGATTGTCAATATCAATGGCAAGAACATGAAAATAATAAGCAAGCAACTGCTTGAGAATCTGAGTGAATTTGGTTGATATGCCTGCTTTTGACAATATGTATCTTACAATCGGAAAACAATCGTAATATGCGTCTTTTATTTCTACTGGTTATGGTTCTGCTGTCGCTGACTGCGGCGGCTCAGCGCCCCGAGGAGTGCTACGACGATTCCGACACGCTGCTGATTGTGGGCGGATCGCTCATCAATAGCAGCAATTATATGATTGACCGCTCGAAACTGCTGGCCAACGACACGGTTTTTGTGAATATGCCGGGTCTGACGGTTGAGAATTTTACTGTGAGCGCCTTTGCTTTAGGGCAGAAACTCTCAGTAACTAACGCGGGTAACGTGCTTTCGGAGGACGTGTTGGAACAATTGACAAATAAAGAGTCGATTTTTAAGTTTTTTTACTTAAAAGATGTAATTTTGCGCACTGCCGACGGACGTAAATTCGCACCATCGACAAAAACTATTAAAATAACATTCACAAATTAAAACGATGGATGGTAAAATATTGAGAATTATTCTGTTGGCAATTGTGCTTTGCCCTCTTTTCGGAAACGCCCAGACTAACGATTATTCAATGCGCAGATGCTGGGGCTATCATAAAGACAGTTGCCGTACAAGCAAGAACATATATTATCGGGTTGTCGACAATTCGCGTAGCGCGCTGTTTGTCAAAGGACAGACCTCACGAATCAAAATACCAATTTACAACGGCCGCGACTATCGCATATCGTTCTGCCACGACCAAGTGCTGGGAGAGGGCATTGTGATGCGATTGATTGACGCTGAAAACGAATCGACACTCTACGATAACAGTGAGGACGGTTTCGCTTCGGAGTTTGAATTCACAGTGACACAGTCGCGCGATATTTACGTTGAGATTGCGGTTCCTGGTACCAGCCGCTATTCCGAGGCTCAAGACAATGCCGATCTGATATTTCTGAGAAAAGACACGGAGATGGGGTGTATCGGCATTCTGGTTGAGCACATGATAACCCCCGTCAAAGGTTTCTGATGTCGGCGAAAACAGCACTAACGGCTCTGCTTCTGTTTGTTTTTGCGCAACTTAGCGCACAAGACTGTTTCGATTTCTATAAAAAAAACTACCAGCATCAGGAAAACGCGCGTTTTGCATACGCTCTCAACAGCTCGTCGGTGAGTCTTGCTTTCAAGCCGGGCGAGAGCAAGTGCGTTTACAGCGAGCTTATCCAAGGCAAAGACTACCGCATAACCATCTGCTCCGACTCGCTATATAATGGCATTGTATCGCTGGTGATTCGCAGCGACGAGGGTAAAATACTATACGACAACTCACAAGACGATTTCAATATTAATATCGAGTTCTCGTGCCGCAAGACAAACTCTGTCGAGTACATTATTACCGCACCCAACCGCCTCGATGTTGACCCCGAAACCAAAGGCTGCATCGGCCTGATTATCGAGGATATGGTTACCCCACGGATTGGATTCTGATGCCATTGACTGATGCCATTGACTGATTGATTGACTGATTGATTGATTAATTGACTGGCGATTTTTTCCGCACGTGCAACACTTACTAACTTTTTTTTGTTTTCAAACGAAGAATTCTTTGTGCCCACGGTTCCCTCTGCGCACTCCGTGTTTAAATAATTACTATCTTTGGCATATTGTAGTGCTTTTGAAGTGCTGTTGCATGCAGTGCTAAACTGCTAAATAACCGACAATTAGTAATTTATAAAACATACATTTATGAAAAGAATTATTACATGCGTTTTTGCCTTTATGCTTGCCGGGCAGGCGTGGGCGGAGACAACTTTCACTATCGGAAGTTTAGAATACACAGTAATCGGTGGTACCCATGTATCGGTCAAGGCAGCTTCTAACAATATTACTGAAGCCAATATTCCATCTGAGGTTACAAATCCCGACAATGGCGTTACGTATATGGTTACAAGCATTGGTGATAATGCGTTCAATGAATGCAGTAGCCTTACATCAGTCACCATCCCCGAATCGGTTAAGAGCATTGGCCATATGGCGTTCAATGGCTGCAACTACCTTGAAACGCTTACCTACAACACCAATGCCATTGGTAGTGAGTTTAGCAGAATCTCATCTTTAAAAACCATCAACATAGGCAATTCAGTTACAATCATTGGCAATCAAGCGTTCCTTGGTTGCAGCGGCCTGACATCAATAACCATTCCCGAATCGGTTACGAGCATTGGCGACGGTGCGTTTTCCGGAAGTGGTCTTACTTCTTTGACCATCCCCGAATCGGTTACGAGCATTTTCGGATTGCCGTTCAGATTTTGCGACAATCTCGAAACACTGACATACAATACCAATGCCATTGGTGGTGTGATTTTCGGAATGCCGTCTTTAAAAACCATCAATATTGGCGATAAGGTTACAGAAATACCGGATAATGCGTTCTCTGAATGCAGTAGCCTTACATCAGTCACCATCCCCGAATCGGTTACGAGTATTGGCGACAATGCGTTCGGTGGTTGCAGTAGCCTTACCACAGTCACCATTGGCAATTCTGTTACAAGCATTGGCGACCATGCCTTCGAAAGTTGCAACCGGTTGACATCAGTCACCATCCCCGAATCGGTTACGAGTATTGGCGACAATGCGTTCCTTGGTTGCAGTAGCCTTACCACAGTCACCATTGGCAATTCTGTTACAAGCATTGGGGACAATGCGTTCGCTTTTTGCTCCAGTATGACATCAGTCACCATCCCCGAATCGGTTACGAGCATTGGCGACCATGCCTTCGAAAGTTGCAACCGGTTGACATCAGTCACCATCCCCGAATCGGTTACGAGCATTGGAGAATCAGCGTTCACAAGTTGCGATAATCTCAAAACCCTGACATACAACACCAATGCCATTGGTAGTCAGTTTATGGGAACGGGATCTTTAAAAACTATCAATATTGGCGATAAGGTTACAAGAATAGCGGATAATGCGTTCAATAGTTGTGGCCTGACATCAATCACAATTCCAAATTCTGTTACAAGCATCGGTGAGCAAGCGTTCGCTTATTGCTTTGATATGACATCAGTCACTTTCCAAGAAGGCTCACAACTGGAGAGTATTGGCAACGAAGCATTCGCATACTGTGAACTTAATTCATTGGATATTCCCGAATCGGTTACAACCATTGGTGACAATGCGTTCGGAGGTATTGAAACAATTATATATTCAGGCACAGCAGAAGGTGCCCCGTGGGGAGCAAATATAATAGAAGGCAATAGTGGTGGCGGTGGAAGTTTTGAAGTCGACAATTTGTTGTACATTATTATTGATGAAGACAAACATTATGTTTCGGTAGGTCAAGGATCAGAACCAGCTACGGGTAAAGTTGATATTCCATCTTATGTTACAAATCCAGATGATGGTATAGAATATGAGGTTACAGCCATTGGCGATAATGCGTTTAGTAATTGTTCCAACTTGACATCAATCTCTATCCCAGATGTTGTTACAACCATTGGCCATGATGCATTTAGTAATTGCATCAACCTGAACACCGTCACCATCCCCAATTCTATTACAAGCATTGGCGACCGTGCGTTTGCTTATTGCTATGATATGAAATCAGTCACATTCGATGAAGGTTCACAACTGGAGAGTATTGGCGACGAAGCATTCGCATACTGTGGACTTTCTTCATTGGATATTCCCGAATCGGTTACAACCATTGGTGACAATGCGTTCGGAGGTATTGAAACAATTATATATTCAGGCACAGCAGAAGGCGCCCCGTGGGGAGCAAATGAGGTAAATGGCAATAGTGGTGGCGGTGGTGGAAGTGGAAATGACGATTATTTTTATGTTGACAATTTGAAGTACACTATTATTGATGAAGTAAAGCATTATGTTTCGGTAGGCCAAAGCTCAATACCAGCTACGGGCAACGTTAATATTCCACCTTATGTTACAAATCCGGATGATGGTATAGGTTATGAGGTTACAGAAATTGGCGAAAGCGCGTTTAATGGTTGTTATAACTTGACATCAATCTCTATCCCAGATGGTGTTACAACCATTGGCAATGATGCATTTGGTAATTGCAGCAGTTTAACAACAATTAACATTCCCGATGGAGTCACAAGTATTGGCAGACATGCGTTTATGGATTGTAGAAGTCTAACGTCAATTACCATCCCCGAAGGAGTAACACGTATTAGTTATGCTATGTTCGAGAATTGCAGTAGCCTGATTTCGATCACGATGGGGAATGACGTTACAAGCATTGATACTAGAGCGTTTATGGGTTGTAGTAGTCTGACAGATATCACAATTCCAGAAGGTGTTACGGAAATTGGAGCCGACGCCTTTCATGATTGCAGCGATTTGACATCGATTAATATTCCTAATGGAGTTACAAGTTTTGGACAACATACATTTGATGGTTGCAGCAGTTTGACATCAATAACCCTTCCCGATGGCTTTACAAGTATAGGAATGCGTTCGTTCAAGGATTGCAGCAGTTTAACATCAATCAATATCCCTGACGGCATTACAGAAATTGAGACCAGTACGTTCGAAGGATGTGCTGCTCTAACAAACATAACTATAGGCAATGGGGTTAAAATGATTGGATATAAAGCGTTCGCTGATTGCAGTAATTTGACGTCATTAACCCTTCCTGATGATATCACATATATTGAAGAAGATGCGTTCAGTGGATGCACAGGTTTGTCAATTAACATTCCCGAAGGTGTTTCATTCATAGGTGAGAATGCATTCGGCGGGGTAAAAAATATCATTTATTCAGGTGATGCTTTTGGTCAACCATGGGGAGCAAATACATGCGGTATTTTGCAGGATGAAAATGGTTTTGTATATGCCGATGAAGAAAAGACACAACTTGTTGCTTACTTAGGCAATGCTTCAAATATTACCATTCCGGAATCTGTTATATATATCGGCGATAATGCGTTCTATGATTGTGCAGTATTAACATCAGTTGAAATCCCTAATTCTGTTACAAACATTGGGGATGGTGCTTTTAATGGCTGTTCTGGGGTAAAAACTTTGGTATACAACACCAATGCTGTCAACAATGCAGTCAGCAGTACTGCAAATAATTATGAAGATTGGTGGATGTATGGAGATGATTATTATATTAATAATAACAGCATATTTTCAGAAATGACAGCACTTGAAACCGTAAATATCGGCAATGCTGTTACAAGTATAGGAGACAACCTTTTCTCTGGTTTATCGTCAATTAAAACAATTAATATTGGTGGTTCTGTAGCAAGCATAGGAAACAGCGCTTTCAGAGATTGTTCAGGCTTGACAACAATCGAAATTCCAAATTCTATAACAAGCATCGGCAACAGTGCATTCTTTAATTGCCGCAATTTGGCCTCTATAACACTACCAAATACATTAGCAAGCATTGGCCAAGGTGCGTTTGGAGGTTGTGCCATTACTTCAATAACCATTCCCGAATCGGTAGCAACCATTGGTAATTTTGCTTTTGGAACACGCGACGGTGGTTTATATAATGAGAATGGTTCCCTCATTGAGATAATCGATGAATGCATAAGTGAAGTTTGCCCGATTGAAACACTGACATACAATACTAATGCCATCGGCACAATATTCAGAGGCATAGAATCTTTGAAGACTGTAAATATTGGCAATTCTGTTACTGTGGTGGCCCGTGGCGCATTCGCTAATTGCAGCGGCTTGACATCAATCACCATTCCCGAAGCGGTTACCTATGTTGGCGACTATGCTTTTGGCGGTTGCAACAATTTAACATCAATATTCATAGAATCTAATGCCGACATAAGCAATGCTGGTTTGGCATTCACAAAAGACGATATTCGATACAATGTGCTATCGAAAAATTCGGCGAAACTTGTCAGCGGTGCAGACCGCACAGGCGAGTTTGTTATTCCCGAAAAAGTAACAGCCGGCAACACCTTTACAATTATGGGTATTGGCGAGGGGGCGTTTAGTGGCAATAGCGGCCTAACATCGCTAACTATCCCCGAATGGGTTACAAATATTGGCTACGGAGCGTTCAGCGGCTGCAGCAACCTTGTAACTCTTACCTACAATACAGATGCTGTGGGCACAATGTTCAGCGGCTACCAATCACTTAAAACCGTAAATATTGGCGATGCCGTTACGCGGCTTGAGGATGGCGCGTTTGCAGGTTGCAAATATTTGGAGAATGTGAGTGTGGGCAATGGCATTGAGAGCGTTGGAAACAACGTTTTTGCCGGGTGTAACTTCCTGGATTACAACATCTACAGCAACGGCTACTACTTAGGCAACAGCCAGAATCCGAATATGATTCTGATGTCGGCGCGCAACAAGAACATCACATCGTGCACCGTGAG
Organism: Salinivirgaceae bacterium; assembly: GCA_017650325.1. Taxonomy (GTDB): domain Bacteria; phylum Bacteroidota; class Bacteroidia; order Bacteroidales; family SZUA-534; genus RUG13583. The sequence goes on from JAGCFC010000140.1 coordinate 9,890, forward strand.
CGCCGATTGCCGCTTCATCTGTGATGGCGCGTTCAAAGATTGCAAGAAACTTGCAGAAGTTGTTCTGCCTGAGTCGCTCACATACGTCAACAACGAGATGTTTGCGGGCTGCAGCAGCCTTAAGTCGGTTGCCATTCCTGAGTCGGTTACCGCCATTGGCGACAATGCTTTCAAAGGTTGCAGCAGTTTGGCTGAGATTGAAATACCCGAGTCGGTTACAACCATTGGCAGCAGCGCTTTTGAGGGTTGCAGCGGCATTACGACCCTTACCATTCCAAATGGGGTTACAAGCGTGAGCAACAATGCGTTTGACGGCTGCACCGGTCTTGAATCGGTAGTTATTGGCAAGTCGGTGGCAGAATTCAGCAGTGGTATTTTTGCCAACTGCAACGGCTTGAACAGCATAATCTGCTATGCCGAAACGCCAATCCGTCTGGAAGACGATCCGTTCATTTTCAACGATACCATTTATGTTCCAGCCACAAGCGTTGATGCCTATAAATCGGCGCTTATATGGAAACGCAAAGACATTATGCCATTCTATCAGGTGAAAGTTCTGAGCGCCAACCAATTAATGGGTACAGCCGAAGGCGACAGCCTTCAGTTGGGCGACCATGCCGTAACATTGACGGCCACGCCTGCCGATGGTTATCATTTTGAGCGTTGGAGCGATGGCAACACCGATAATCCACGCCGTTTTGTAACAACAAAAGACACCGAACTTACAGCCACTTTCGGTGTGCACACACCTGTGGCTGATCTGGCCGTGGCCGCAACCTGCGAAACCTTTGGTCTTACAGCGGGCTCGCATTGCAGCATCTGTGACTATGTGTTTGAGAAACAGGATACTCTGGCGGCTTTGGGTCACACCGTTGTTATAGATGAGGCTGTGCCGGTAACATGCACCACAGTTGGGAAAACCGAAGGCAAGCATTGTTCTACTTGCCATGCGATTTTGGTTGCGCAGGAAGAGATTGCCGCACCGGGGCATAAGGTTGAAGTTGATTTGGCCGTGCCCGCCACTTGCACCGTAACCGGTTGGACCGATGGCAAGCACTGCTCTGTATGCAACACCATTCTGATGGCGCAGAAAGAAGTGCCGGCATTTGGTCATGAATTTGGAGCGTATGTTTATAACAATGACGCAACCACCGAATCGGACGGCACAGAAACAGCATTGTGTAAGCATGGCTGCGGTGCAAGCGTGAGCCGTGTGGCAATAGGCACCAAACTGGTTGAAACACCGGAAGAGGGCACTACTGTGGCTGTTGAGGAATCAGCCGCAACACCAGTCACTATCTACGCTCATCATAATGTAATAGTGGTGGAGAACGCTACTGATGAAATCCGTGTTTTCAATGCTATGGGCAAATTGGTTGGCATGGACGCAACGCAAGGTGGTCGTGTTGAATTACAGGTGGCAGATGCCGGCGTTTACATTGTAAAAACCGGTACCACTGTAAAACGTGTGATGGTGTATTGATGAATTGATAAAATTATTGATTGTATGGTAGAGGCGTCATATTATGGCGTCTCTACTTGTTTTATACCCAAACCAACACCTAACACCCAATACCCAACACCAAAAACTTAATGGCTGAACACAAAACTGATAATGTTTGCGCCCATCTGCAGGGCCTCAATGTGTTTTTCCATCGGGTCGTTGTGGACGCTGATGTCTTCCCAACCATCGCCAAGGTCGCACTCGTGGCTGAAGAAGCATACCAGTCGGCCATCGATGAACAACCCGAAGCCCTGCGGCGGCAGATTGTCGTGCTCATGGATTTTTGGAAGTCCGTTATCGAATTGATATACAGTGTGGTAAATGGCGTGGCTGAACGGCAGTTCAACGAACTCCTGGTCAGGGAAAACCTTTTTCATCTCGCGGCGCACAAATTGCTCAATTCCGTAGTTGTTGTCGATGTGCAGAAATCCGCCCGCCGCCAGATAATGGCGCAGGTTCATCACGTCGGCATCCGAAAAAACAATGTTGCCGTGGCCTGTCAGATGCACAAATGGGTAGTTGAAAAGGTCGGCGCTGCCAACATCGACAGTGGCCGGTTCCGGATTGATGTTTGTGCCGATATTCTTGTTGCAGTACTCAATCAGATTTGGCAGCGATGTGGGGTTGGCGTACCAGTCGCCGCCGCCGTTGTATTTGAGCAGGGCAATGCGTACCTGTTGTGCTTGCAGGCTGGAGGTGGAGCCGGCAATCAGAATGACGGTCAGTATCGCAAAAAGTGTTTTTCTCATTACTCTTGCTTTAGAAGATTGATGGTGTGGCAGGCTGCAATTCCGGCGGTTTCGGTGCGCAGTCGGCAGGGGCCCAGATGAACACATTGGTAGCCGTTTTTCACCGCCAAATCGGCCTCTTCGGGTGAGAAGTCGCCCTCCGGCCCGATAAGCACGGTGTATTCGCATTCGGCTCCAACCATTGATTTCAGTGACTTCCGGTCGGTTTCCATGCAGTGGGCAATCAGTTTTTGACCTTTGCGCTCCGCCGTCACAAAATCGTCGAACGAAGTGGGAGGGTTCAGGCGTGGTTTGTATGCTTTGATTGACTGTTTCATGGCCGACAAAATGATTTTTTCGAGCCTTTCGGTGTTAATGCTGCGGCGCTCTGAACGTTGGCAGATTAGCGGTGTAATTTCATCGATGCCCATCTCGACGGCCTTCTCGATGAACCATTCTATGCGGTCGATGTTTTTTGTCGGGGCAATGGCAATGTGGACAGAGTAGTCGCGTTGTCCGTAGCCTTCGGTTTTTTGTTTTATGCTGAACGAGCAGCGTTTTGGGTTGGCCTCTTCGATGGTGGCGAGGTAGTAGCCGCCGGCTCCGTCGATTAGCGAAATCTCATCGCCTTTGGCAAGCCGCAAAACCTTAACGCAGTGTTTCGACTCTTCTTCCGACAGTGTGTTTATTCCGTCGGCAATCTGTGGTGTGTAGAAGATGTGCATCGTTATAAATTTGACAATCAATCTGAGGCAAAATAAACAAAAGTTGGCGCACATTGAGCCTCTGGTTCATAAAATGGCTTTCTACTGCAGAAAAAACGTCCATTTTGCTCATTTATAACAAAAAACAAATCGCTATCTTTGAAACAAAAATGCGATGACCACAATTGGTTTGTTATCGGACACCCATTCGCACCTCGACAGCGACATGCGCGCTTTTCTTGCACCGGTCCACCAAATCTGGCATGCCGGCGACATTGGCAGCCAAGAGTTGCTCGCCGACTTGCGCCGTTTCAAGCCAACGGTGGCAGTCTATGGCAATATCGACGATACGGCAATAAGGCAGCAGGTGCCTGAAGTTCAGATTTTTACGGTTGAGCAGGTAAAGATTGTAATGATGCATATTGGCGGATATCCCGGTAAGTATGAGCCCAAGGCCACGAAATTGCTGCTGACCGAAAAACCGCAGATTTTTGTAAGCGGACATTCTCACATACTTAAAGTGATGTACGATAAGCAGATGCAGTGCATGCATATGAATCCGGGCGCGGCAGGATTGTTTGGTTTTAATTTGGTGCGCACCATGCTGCGCTTTACCATCGACGGCCAGAATATCAAGGATTTGGAATTATGGGAGAAGCCCAAGCGTCAGACTTTGTGACATTCGGTTTAACCATAAGTTTTTATGCCTTACGTCGATTTTTTAGCTATCGATATCGAATAAAAAACCTACAAAACGAACGGTTTATAGGTTATTTTTATAGGTTGTATTATCGATGAAAAAGAGTTTCGCAATATTGATTCTGTTGTTTTTGACCGCAGTGGGCCAGCCATTGCGCGCCAGCAATATCGATAGTCTCGAGAATATTGCCGCAACTGCCCGCAACGACAGTTTTAAAATTAAGGTTTACACCGAGTTATCGAAGAGTTATATCGGGGTAAACGACGCAAAATCAGATAGTTATTTTGGATCTGCAGCCGCCTTGTGTATTAAGGGGAAACAATACAAGCAGGTTTTCGACATATTGATGGATCGCATAGCCATGTGCGACAGTATGAATCGTACCGATTTGATTGTCAAGACAATCGATGACATGCAGCTGTTCATAGAACAAAGTGATATGAATGCCGAGGCCATAAATTTATACATCAAAGCCAGTTACGCCATGATTGACGATGAGGATTATGAGTTGGCCGCAATTTATTTGATGAAGTCGCAAAGCATTTCGGAGAATATCCGCGACACGGCGCAAATGATTCACGACGCCTTCAATTTGGGGTACTGTTACAGTATGATAAACGACTTTGATCGAGCTGTTGAATATTATAAAGTTGCCGAACGGCTGACAATAGAGATAGGCGATTATAGCGGACTGATAGACATATACATGAATCAAGGAACCGCCTATGAGCACCGTAAAATTCTCGATACCGCCCTTGATTATCACTTCAAGGCTCTTGAATGCAGCAGGCAGAGCAATGACCAGTCGCTGCTTTGGCTTTTGTATTATAATGTCGCTTTCACCTATTTCGATTGCATGAAGTATGATGAGGCTCTTGACTATTGCCGCATGGCGCTATATGCCTCGGAGGTGGCCGATTGCCCCTGGCCGAAAAACTATGCCATGCTTTACTCGCTCATGGCAGATGTGTTCACGAGCACAGGGCGGAACGATTCGACAATAATATACCTCCAGCAGTGCTGCAAGTATTACAGGAACGAAAACAACCGAAAAGGTGAGGCTGGTGCGCTTTGCCGGATTGCTGATGCTTTCTGTGCCGCCAAAAACTACGGACAGGCGCAGAAATACTACAATCAATCGATCGAAATGTGTCAGGAGGAAAAGCTATTGAAGCAACAGCGCGATGCTTATGAGGGACTCGCGAAATTATATAATAGCACTCATAATCAAACGCTTGCATATGATATGCTCGAAAAGGCGTATCTGATTACCGACAGCATGCTCAGCACGGAGCGTGAACAAGCCGAAAAGTCTATTGCCCAGCAGCTTCTTGCAAAAGAACAAATTCTGCTCATCGAACACGATATTAGTCAGAACCGTCAAAAACAGATGTTTGAAAACGAAAGGCAGGCGGCCAAACACAGGATGCTGATAGGCATTCTGGTTGCAGTTGCGCTCATAGCGGTGATTGTTGTTTTAATTCTTTTTCATGTGCGTCATATCAACTCGTTGCTGAAAAAGGCCAACAACGAGATTCACATGCAGAAAAACCAACTCGAAGAGGCTTCGCTAAGAATACGCCGCCGGTATAAATTCCTTGATTTGCTGATAAATACAATTCCTACGCCATTGGTTTACGTCAAGCATGACGATAGTGTGGTGATTGGCTGTAACGAGGCTTTTGAGCATTTGTGCAGCATCACCCGCGAGTCGATAGTGGGGGCAACTCTCGACAATTTGCGGCAGATGACCGGAATTGAATTGGATGTGGAAAAACTACGTAACTTGGACAGTGTCAGTCAGATGCATTTTGCCGATGGCGAGTTGCACGATGTGATGTGTTATGTTAGTTCGTTAACCGACGAGGGTGGCAATGGCGATTTGGACTCGATTGTTGTGGTCGATGTTACAGAGTTGGAGAATATCCGGCGTAAATTGTGTCAGTCGCAGGAGGAGCTTGAGGATGCTCTTAATGTTAAGACAAAGTTCTTCAGCATTTTCGCCCACGATTTAAAAAACCCGTTCAACGGCATTCTCGGTATGACAAATCTGATATCGGAGTATTACGAAAACTATTCGCCAGCTGAGATTAAGAAGTATCTGAATGTTATAAACGATTCAGCCACACATGTTTATGATTTACTTACAAATCTGCTCGACTGGGTTAGAACGCAAACGGGGATGTTAGAGGTGAATCCATCGAATTTCTGCATCTCTGAGCCGATTAACGATGCTATAACCATCAATAAGCACAATATTGATTTGAAACATATAATTATCGACGTGAACATCGATAACGACTATTGCGTTGCTGCTGACAAGAACATGGTGCTCACCATTTTCAGAAATCTGATTGGAAATGCGCTGAAATACACGCCCGACTATGGCCGCGTAACTATAAGTGTGGGGAAGGAGGATGACAAAGTGATTGTTTCGATAATCGATACAGGAATTGGAATTCCTCCCGAGAATATTCAGCGTCTTTTCAATGTCGATCGTCCGATAACAACACCCGGGTTGGCCAACGAGAAAGGTTCCGGTCTTGGTCTGATTATTTGTCAGGAGTTTGCCAAACGCAACGGAAGCCAGATATCGGTAAGCAGTGTTCCTGGCGAAGGAACAACATTCACATTCTCTTTAAAGATGGCCTGATCTATCTGCGGCCTTTTTTCTCTTTTTTACCGGCTTTCTTCTTTTTGTCGGGATTCTCTTTCCTTTTCGGTTTACGGTTGTTGCTGAAAAATTCAGAATCGTTGTCACGTTTGCGGCCACGCCGGCGGTCGATGTTGTCGTTGAAGAAATCAAAATTGAAGTCTGACTCGTCGAACACCTTGCCACCGAATTTCTTCTTATCGATTTTCAGCCCGTTGTCCCGTTTCTTGTCTTTTGGTTTCGACTTGTTGTTGCCAGCAGAGGCGGCTTTGTCATCTGATGCGTTTTTTTTGCGCTTTGCTTTGCGTAACTCGCTGCTATCTTGCTTGTTTTCAGAAATGCCGAACTCAACAGGGCTATTGTCGTAGGTTACATTGTTCAAAGCGTTCATTACTTTTTCAACGGCTCCGTTCTCGATTTCGAAAAACGAGAAATTGCGTTCCAAGTCAATTCTGCCTATGTCAATGCTCTTGTCGCGGGTGGCGTCGTTGATCATGCCGAGCAGGCGAGGAACCGACAGACCGCGTTTTGTACCCACATTGATGAAAAGACGGGTGTACTCATCGTCGTTGCGGCGTTTGCGTTCCTTACGCTCTTTGCCGCCGTCTCTGTCGCTTTTGTTTTTGCTTTGTGCAGGGTCAACGTTCAGGTCCTCAGCAGTTTTGTAGTATTCGATGAATCGGTTGAACTCAAGCGACACAAACCTTTTGATTAGTTCGTCCTTGTCGAGCCATGACAGTTTTTTGATGGCCATTGGCAGATATGCGGCAATCTCTTCATCGTTTATCTCAACACTCTCAAGTTTGTCGAGTACATTGTAGAGCCGTTTTTCGCAAATCTCGGCTCCGTTGGGCACTTTTTTTGCCTCAAATGGTTTCCCGACAAGTTTTTCGAGTTCTTTTATCTTTCGCATTTCACGCGAGTGGATGATTGTCATGGATACACCCGATTTTCCGGCGCGGCCGGTACGCCCGCTTCTGTGGATGTACACTTCAGGATCATCGGGCAGGTTGTAATTGATGACATGCGTTAGGTCATTCACGTCGAGTCCGCGTGCAGCCACATCGGTTGCAATAAGCAGTTGGAGTGAGCGGTTGCGGAAACGGTTCATAACCGTATCTCGTTGGTCTTGTGATAGATCGCCATGTAAGGCGTCGGCATTGTATCCGTCTTGTATCAGTTTTGCGGCAACCTCTTTGGTCTCGATACGTGTCCGGCAAAACACAATGCCATAAATGTTAGGATTGATGTCTGCAAGTCGTTTGAGAGCCAGATATCGGTCGGCGGCCTTTACCATGTAGTACTCATGCCGCACATTCTCAGCGCCCGCGTTTTTCTTGCCAACCGATATCTCAGTCGCATCGTGCATGTAGTTCATGGCTATTTTTCTGACACCATCGGGCATGGTTGCCGAAAAGAGCAGTGTCTGTTTCGTATCAGGCGATGAGCTTAGAATGTTGTCGAGATCTTCTTGGAAGCCCATGTTCAGCATCTCATCGGCTTCATCAAGCACTAGCCATTGTATGTTGTTGATTTTTAGTGCGCCGCGTTTAATCACATCAAGAATGCGGCCCGGAGTGCCAACAACAATGTGCACGCCGTCTTTCAGTTGTCTTATCTGAGGGTTGATGTTGGTTCCGCCGTATACTGCCGCAATCGACAGCCCGCTTATGTATTTGGCGAATTTTGTAATGTCGCCGGCTATTTGAAGGCACAATTCGCGGGTGGGGCATAAGATGAGCGCTTGAACATGGTCCGATTCCAGATCGATTTGCTGCAATATCGGCAGGCCGAATCCGGCTGTTTTACCCGTACCAGTTTGCGCCAACGCAACCAAATCGGTTCTCGATGTGGTTATGGTTGGAATTGTTTTTTCCTGAATTGGGGTTGGTGCCTCAAAGCCCAGCTCACTTATGGCTTTGATAATGTTTTCGTTAAGACCGAAATCGTTGAAGTTGCTCATCTTTGAAATTTTAAGCCGCAAAATTAGTTAAAAATCATTTATGTTTTGATGCATAGTTCAATATAGTCTGAAACGAAGTTTTTATTGAAGCAAAAACATTGTTTCGGCATGGTTTTTGTCAGTTGAACAATGTAATTTTATTTGCAAATGATTGATTTTTCATGTCTTGACAAACCGGCCATAATAACAAAATGGCACACATATACCTTCTCCGAACTGCAAACATATGTACAGCAATATGCGGCATCTTTCAGGAATGCCGATGGCGACAAGATCGCAATCTATTCGGAAAACCGTCCAGAGTGGATTTTTGCTTTCTACGCAGGTTGGCTTAACGGTAAAATAGTGGTGCCTATTGAGGCCACGGCTTCAGTTGACGATGTGGCCTACATGCTCAATGATTGTCAGCCGTCGGTTGTTTTCTACAGTAAATCCAATAGTGCGACTATTATTGAGGCTGGTAACAGACTTAACTACACGCCAAAGTATATCTGCCTTGACGATCTGGTGCTTAATCAAATTCCAGAGTCAGAGTATGTTACACGGGATTACCCGGACGACAAGACTGCAATTATTGTATACACTTCGGGTACTACCGGCACCCCGAAAGGAGTTATGCTTTCGTTTGCCAATCTTCGAGCCAACTGCATCGAGGTGTGTGGCAATGTCGATATTTACCGCCCTGATAGAAAAGTGTTGATATTGTTGCCTTTGCATCATGTGCTTCCGCTGATGGGATCGCTTATTATGCCGCTGTCGATCAGCGCCACTGTTGTTATGTCGCCATCAATGCAAAGTGCCGATTTGATGGAGACGCTCAGCAAGAATCAGGTGTCGATAATAATTGGTGTGCCGAGGCTTTACGAGATGATTCACAAGGCCGTGAAGGTGAAAATCTCTGAAAATTTCGTTGCCAGAGCGCTGTTTGCTTTGCTGTCAATCAGACCAAACAAGCATATCGGACGTATTGTTTTCAAAAAAGTTCATAAAACATTTGGTGGTCATATAGATATAATGGTGTGCGGTGGCGCGTCACTGCCAACCGAAACGGGCCGTTTCTACAAGACCTTGGGCTTTACGGTGCTCGAAGGTTACGGCATGAGCGAGGCCTCGCCAATGATTACATTCAACCGCCCAGGCCGCGAACGGGTTGGAACTCCCGGGCAAAGGCTCGAAAGCGTTCAACTTAAAATTGTTGACGGAGAGATTGTTGCCAAGGGGCCAAACATTATGCAAGGCTACTACAACCGTCCTGAAGAGACCGCGCAGATAATTGTTGACGGATGGTTGCATACAGGCGATTTGGGGTACGTTGACAAAAAGGGATACCTATATATTACAGGGCGCAAAAAAGAGATAATTGTTCTTCCGAATGGTAAAAACATTAATCCCGTAGAATTGGAGGAGAGTCTGCTGAGCTCGTCTCCACTAATAAAAGAGGTGGCTGTGATGGAACACAGCGGAATGCTGCATGCGCTAATAGCTCCCGACTATGTCCAGATGCACCAACTCGATATTTCTGATGCTAAAAAATATTTCAAAGAGACGTTTTTCCCAGAGTTTAACGCCCGATTGTCGTCATACAAGCGTATTATGCAGTTCTCAATAATCGACCATGAACTGCCGCGAACAAATCTGGGTAAAATTCAGCGTTACAAATTGCAGGAATATGTTACAAACAACGCCAAAGAACGCAAGAGTGTACCAGAACCCGATTTTGACGAGTACAAAACCATCAAATCTTTTGTCGAAGGACAGATAAATGGTAAAGTCTTTGCGAATCAGCATATTGAGTATGATATCGCACTTGATTCCCTGGGCAAAATCGGGCTTATTGAATTCATTCGCCAGTCGTATGGAATCGATATGACCGATGCAGAGTTGGTGGCTTTCAGCAATCTTGAAGCGCTTGCTCGCTATGTGGCTGACAATAAGACCAAACTGCAGGTTGAGGCCATCAATTGGTCGCTGATTCTTAAGGAGAAAATTCAGTTCAAACTGCCGTCAACATCAATCTTCCAAGGGATGATTAAGAACGTGAGCAAGGCTCTGTTCAAAGTTATTTTCAAGTTTAAAGGAGAGGGGTCGGAGCAGATTCCGCAAGGACCGTGCATTATTGCGCCAAACCACCAGAGTTTCTTCGACGGCCTGTTTGTGGCTTCGTTCATCAAGCGCAGCATAATGCGCAACACCTATTTCTATGTTAAAAAGAAACATGTAAACAACCGTTTCCTGCAGATGATGGCCCGTCGCAACAATGTGATTGTTATGGATTTACATAACGAGCTGAAAGAGTCGATACAGAAACTGGCTGAGGTTTTGCGCCGCGGTCGCAACATTATAATTTTCCCAGAAGGTACGCGTACCAACGATGGTACTATTGGCGAATTCAAGAAGACCTTTGCTATTTTGAGTGCCGAACTTAACGTCCCGATAGTTCCTGTTGCAATTAGCGGTGCTTACGAAGCATTGCCGCGAGGCAAACACCTGCCGCATTTATTTTCAAAGATAAATGTGAAATTCCTAAAGCCGATATATCCAAGTGGTTACACTTACGATTCGCTCTGCAATGCGGTTAAAAACAGCATTGGCAGTTGCTTGAAAAAGAAATAGCAGGAGGGGAATCTGAATTAAAAAGTGGGGCTTTCAGTTCCACTTTTTTTTGTTGCTGTTTGCGAGTGCCAAAGCACCTTTAATCATCAACAGCATTATTTGTATTTCAGGAGCAGTTTGCGGTTCTTTATTTTCTCCTGGCCGAAGAAAATGTCGCGGTTAACATGTCTGATCGACTCAATGGTGTAGATGGCCGACGGGTCTTGCTCATTCACAATGTCAACAACCTCTTTCGCCCTTTTGCGAGTTGTGATGATATAGAGAATACCAACAGGACCATTGTGGTCTTCGGCGTTTGTAACTGTAACGGCAAAACCATGGTCATGTAATTTGGCCGACAGATCGGTGTAGTTGTTTACAGTGATGATTCTTATAAGTTCGTGCCCCAGAGCCAGTTTCTCCTCAATAAACATTCCAACCAGATTGCCGGTGGCGAATCCTGCGGCATAACCAATGTAGCAAGCCCAGTTGTCGATGTTCTGAATAATGTTGCTTATGGCTACAATCCAGATCAGCGTCTCAAAAAAACCGGCCACAGGAGCCAGTTTCTTGTAGCCTTTCGCCACAAGAATAATTCGAATTGTGCCAATGCTCACATCGGTAACGCGGGCAAAGAAAATCAGTATGGGTAGTATTATGTACGAGTAGAAGTCGAACATTGTCAGTAATTTAACGCAATGTTATTTGCTGGCGTCGGCAATCAGTACAATCGGAAATTTGACCATTTTAGCCAGACGCTCCGCCTGCATTTTCGAGTCGGTGTCGTCGGTGTTGTAGTGCCAACGGATCATGATGGCCGATTTGTCAGCGGAAATTGTGTCGAGCATCACAATCAGTTTGGCAATCTGTTTCATCGATGATGAATTGATGTACTCAAAGTTGAAATCGATTGTGGTTGATGGGTTGGGATCCTGAAGATATTCCTTCCACCAGGCAAGAATTGGAGCGTATGCGTCGAGTGCGTTTTCGGGAATTGAGCGCCCGCCTATGAAAAACGTGTTTTTTTCTTTGTCGAGAGACACATTAGGTGTGAGTGTGCTGCCGCTTGAAATTAGGTTTTCCATTTTTATATAGTAATTTGCATGAAAATGGCCGATATGTTGTTGTCAATCGGCGCGATTGTGCAATTAATGTTCTTATGGGTGCGCAGACGCATTTCGGCAAGGCCAAGTCCGCATTTGTTTCCTTTGTCGGTTTCGCTCGAGGTCAGATTCTTGTCATAAAAGTCGTTCAAATCATTATCGTTAAGCGAGTTGACGAATTGTACTGCTTCTTTAGCCTTGCTGGTATTCTCGTTTTTGATGTAGTTTACAGTATTTAACTGGTACGACTCCCCATTGTAACTTACAAAGAATATGCCTTTAATGTTATTGTCATCGGCCTTATATCCATGTTTCACAATGTTTTGCAGCAATTCGATAATGCAGTAAACCATCCTTTTCCTGAAATTCAGATCCTTGCTGCTCAAGTGGTCTTCCAAAATCGACAATATGTGAAGAAGACTGTCTTGTGAGTGTAACCCATTGTAAACAAGTACAATATTCTGTTCGTTTATTGTCTTGTGAATGGATTTTATGGTTTCCATCGAATTTGTTGTCTGTTCGGTGTTGCCATGGTCCTCATCAGCCAGAACCTTCGTGCCCATATAGAAATAGGAGTAGTTGCTGTTGATGTCGGAAAAGTCGAAATCCAGTTTGTTGCCCGATTTGCGAGCCATCTCAATCAGTCCTAATCCCGCACCGCCTTTGTTCGATATCTTATTGTCGTTCAATACTTCTTTGTAAAACAACTTAAGCTCCTCAGGGTCGAGGCTGTTTATTTTTTCCAATTGTTTGATTAGGGTGGGGATGTTGGCTTTAAGAATGGGGTTGCCAGTCGTGATGTAGTATTTGCCGTTTTGGTTCTGGATGATGAAGATGCCTGCCTGATTCGGGGCGGCCTCCTCACCGTCGATTTCCTGATGTCGTGTTACATTCTGAAGACCCTCTACCAGAATGGTAAAAATCCTTTTTCTGATTTTTGAATCCTCGCCAACGTTATGCATGCACGCTTCAGTCAACAACAAAATGTTGTCGGTGATACTCTGCGTAAAAAAACCTCTGTATATGTAATTCAGGTTGTTACGCTGCATATCTTCGAACAAGTCGAACACAAATCCACTTCCCGAAAACTGGTCGTCCATTACTTAAATTTTACTTAGCCAAAGTAACTCATCTTTTTTTTTTATCAAAGAAAGAAATGGCTTTTTATTGCCATAAAATGCTTTTTTTTATCCAACATAGTCATTGTTAGTGTGTTAACGAAAAGTTAAACTCCGAAAAAAATAAAACAAATTCGATCGACTATCGTTTCTTTGTCATGTTTTTCAGATGTCGGAGGCCGGCATCTGGCTGTTTTAGGTTAAATTTTTTAAAATATTTTGATATGAAAAAGATTCTCGTTCTTCTGGCCGCGTCGGTTTTGGGCGGGGCTGTTTCTGTCGCCATTTATAGTAATATGGGGCAGAATGATATCAAGTATGTGCAGAACGACAGCACCTTGAATGGCGCGCGTCCTATGCAGGTGAGTTACACCGGAATGGTCGATTTTACGGCGGCGGCGAGCGCCACTGTCGATGCGGTGGTGCATGTGAAAATCCGCAGCCAATATTCGGTGGCCGAAAACCCGATTTACAACTTCCTGTTCGGAAGGCCAAACTATCAGCAGGAGGAGATGCCGGTGGTGGCGTCGGGCAGTGGTGTGATTATCTCTCGCGACGGTTATATTGTTACCAACAATCACGTTGTTGAAGGTGCTGAAATTCTTGAGGTTACGCTCGACGACAACCGTACTTTCACGGCAAAGGTTATCGGTGCCGACCCAACAACCGACATAGCACTTATTAAGATTGACGGCGACAATTTCCCCTTTATTCCATGGGGCGATTCTGACAATCTGAAAGTCGGAGAGTGGGTTTTGGCCATTGGCAACCCGTTCAATCTGGCGTCGACTGTCACGGCTGGCATTGTGAGTGCAAAAGCCCGTAACATTAATATCATCAACAAGAATACCGCCATTGAGGCTTTCATCCAGACCGATGCGGCGGTGAATCCTGGCAATAGTGGAGGCGCACTTGTCAATGTTTCCGGCGAATTGGTTGGCATTATTACCGCAATTGCCAGTCCTACAGGCACTTTCTCGGGTTACTCGTTCGCGGTGCCAGAGCGTATTGCACGCAAAATAGTGTCTGATTTGATGGAGTACGGCACGGTTCAAAGGGCGTTTATCGGTATCAGTATCAATGAGGTGACCTCCGATTTGGCGCACAAGAACGGCGTTACAAGTCTTAAAGGTGTTTATGTGAGCTCAGTGGCTGACGGAGGCGCTGCTGCCGAGGCTGGTATCAAGTCGGGTGATATTATTATTAAGGTGAACGATGTTGAGGTGAACAAAGTGTCGGAACTCCAGGAGCAGATTGGCCGCTACCGTCCGGGGCAGCAGATTAGTGTCACAGTGCTTCATAATGACAAAACGCGCACAGTCATGCTCACTTTGCGTAATATCGATGGCGGCACATCGCTGCAGAAACCAGGCGAGTCGATGGTGATTTTGGGTGCCAATGTTCGTACAATCAGCCAGCAGACGGTGTCGAACCTGCGTATTCGCGGCGGAGTTGAGGTGGTGTCGCTGGCCGACGGCAAATTCAAGCAAGCCGGTATCCGCGAGGGTTTCATCATCACATCGATCAACCGCAGGCCTATTCGCACGGCCGACGAGCTGAAGTCGGTGCTGGACAACTCGAAAGGCGGCATCTACATTGAGGGTGTCTATCCGAACGGAAAAGCTGCTTATTATGCATTCGGCATTTAATCTTGTAAATCTGAATGCGATAGATTGACTGGATAAATGGCTTATTGATAAATAGTTGAATGGTTAATTGATTGTTGTTTGTGTAGGCGGCGGTTGGTGCTAAGGCTGATCGCCGCTTATCATTGTTCGATTGTGTTGAATCAAAAATGAAATTAACCCGAAAAAAATAAAATAATTTGTAACAAAAGCAATGCTTCTTCGTAAAAAGGCCATGTTTTCGCAATAAGCTTTGCGGAATTCCAATAAAAGAATTCGATAAATATTCTATAAATGAGACAATTAAAAATAACGAAGTCCATTACCAATCGTGAGAGTGCTTCGTTGGATAAGTATTTGCAGGAGATTGGTAAAGAGGATTTGATTACAGTAGAGGAAGAGGTTGAGTTGGCGCAACGAATCAGAAAAGGCGACCGTCTGGCTCTCGAAAAACTTACAAAAGCCAATTTGCGTTTTGTGGTTTCAGTTGCAAAACAGTATCAAAATCAAGGTCTTAGTTTGCCCGATTTGATTAACGAAGGTAACTTGGGTTTGATTAAGGCCGCTGAGAAATTCGATGAGACACGTGGTTTCAAATTCATATCATATGCAGTGTGGTGGATTCGCCAGTCGATTCTTCAGGCTTTGGCCGAGCAGTCGCGTATTGTGCGTCTACCGTTGAACCAGGTCGGATCGCTCAACAAGATAAACAAAGCCTATTCAAAGTTCGAACAGGAGAACGAGCGTGTGCCGTCGCCAGAGGAACTGGCCGCCATGATGGATCTGCCAAAAGAGAAGATTATTGACACTCTGCGTGTTTCGGGCCGTCATGTGTCGGTTGACGCACCATTTGTCGAAGGTGAGGATAACAGCCTGCTCGATGTGCTTGAGAATAAGGACAGTCCAATTGCCGACGATATGCTGATGAACGAGTCGCTAAGCCGCGAGATTGAACGCTCGCTTGCAACGCTGACTGAACGTGAGCGCGACATTATCCGTCTGTTCTTTGGCATAGGCTGCCAGGAGATGACGCTCGAGGAGATAGGTGAGAAGTTTGGTCTTACGCGTGAGCGTGTGCGCCAAATCAAAGAAAAAGCAATTCGCCGTCTGCGTCACACATCGCGAAGCAAACTGCTGAAGACGTATTTGGGTTAATTATAACAATATAGTTTAATGGGGAGAGCCGCAATTTGCGGCTCTTTTTTTGCGGCTTATTGCCACAGGTAAATCAGACAGACTGAAGGCTTGTCATGGCCTTTAACACTTCGAGCAGCTGTTGCATATTGTCGAGCACAAGGTCGGCACCGGCGTTTTCGAGGTCGGTTTTTGATAGAATGCCAGTATTGACACCAATGGTGAGCACTCCTGCGGCCACACCAGCCTGAATGCCCATTGGGGCGTTCTCGACAACCAAAGCCTCGTTTGGCGCCAGACCGAGTTTTTGCAGCCCCATCAGGTAAGGCTCAGGGTAGGGCTTGCCTTGTTTGACATCGAGTGCTGTAACCATCATGCTGCGGTTGAAGATGTTAGGAAAATTCAGTTCGATGCGGTCGAGTGTGGTGCTCTCGCCGGAGCCGGTAACAACGGTTCTGGCAATATTGTTTTCGGCAAGATAAAGCAGCACGTCAGTAATTCCCGGAATCAGTCCCGGTTTAGTCATCTGCTTGAAAATTCCGCTTTTTATATGATATATCTCCTGTTGCTCGCTGGCGGTGCTGTGACGTCCGAAGTGTTTCAGAAACTCATCGTCTATGGTGGCGGCGCCTGTGCGGCCCTCGTTTAGGTAAACCTGTCTTTTGGTGAAAGGAATGCCGAAAAGCCCGAATGTCTTTACCCATGCTTCGGCATGAAGCGGCATGCTGTCGAACAGCACTCCATCCATGTCGAACATTACACCTTTGATATTAAAAGCTTTATGGTTGGTTCTGCCCAAATAGTTTTTTATTGCGGATTCTATCATCGAACTTGTTTTGAGCCGCAAATGTAGAAAATGTTGGAAGAGGGCAGCCCTCATTGGTTGAAAAACCACGATTTTATCTTATAGTGGCATTATGAATTGATTTAAAACGAAATGGAGTGATTGATTGTTAACCGTAGTGTTTCTGTTTTTTATCCATAAAAAATCAGTTTCCCATTTTGCAGGGTTTTGTTCAATGTATTCCGCAATGCGGTTCATTTCGTTTTGGCCGCGCACAATGCGGTCGTGGTAACGCGATTGCCAACCAAATGGTATTCCGTTTTCGCGGGAGAAACGGGTGACGGCGGATTTGATACCGCCTACGCAAACCGACAACCATCCCTGCCTATTGGCAACATTTTGCATCCATTCGTTTTTTCCCGTTGTAGGGACGTCGCGTGCGGCGTCCGCATTACCGTCGCGTGCGGCGTCCGCATCGTGTGCGGCATCTGCATTATTTCGGACGTGGCACGCCGCGTCCCTACGGGTGCGGTCGTA
>JAGCFC010000024.1 GCA_017650325.1 Salinivirgaceae bacterium
CACTATTCGAAAAACGGTAATGCAGTTCAGCTTAAAAGCCACCGATAGCAAGTCAGGCGCACGTGCGGGCCTTATCACCACTGATCACGGCACCATTGAGACACCCATTTTTATGCCCGTTGGCACATTGGGTTCGGTCAAGGGTGTACATCAGCGCGATGTTGCCGACGACATCCGTGCGCAGATAATTCTGGCTAACACCTATCACCTTTATCTGCGCCCCGGAACGGCTCTGCTGCGCGAGGCTGGCGGTCTGCATCGTTTTATGAACTGGAATCGCCCGATACTCACCGACAGCGGCGGCTATCAGGTTTTCAGCCTGTCGGCTAACCGCAAACTCACCGAGGAAGGTGCAAAATTCAGTTCGCATATCGATGGCTCGAAGCATATGTTCACGCCCGAGAATGTGATTGAGACACAGCGTATTATCGGGTCTGATATTATGATGGCGCTCGACGAGTGCCCGCCAGGCGACTGCGACTACAACTATGCCGTCAAGTCGCTCGACCTGACAATGCGCTGGCTGCGTCGTGGCGTTGAGGCTTTCCGCAACACCGAACCGCTTTACGGTCACAGTCAGGCTTATTTCCCGATAGTGCAAGGCGCGTCGTTTACCGAGCTTCGGCAACGTGCGGCCACCGAGATTGCCGAATTGGGAATGGACGGCAACGCCATTGGCGGACTGGCTGTGGGCGAGCCAACCGAGGTTATGTACCAGATGATTGAGGTGGTGAACGCCATTCTGCCTGCCGACAAGCCCCGCTATCTGATGGGAGTGGGCACTCCGGCCAATATTCTTGAGGGCATCAGCCGCGGAGTCGATATGTTCGACTGCGTGATGCCAACCCGCAACGGCCGCAACGGAATGCTCTTCACAAGCGAGGGCATCATCAACATAAAAAACAAGAAGTGGGAGAACGAGTTTTCGCCCATCGACCCCAACGGCACATCGTTTGTCGATTCGAGCTACACACTGGCTTATCTGCACCATCTGTTTGTGGCTCAGGAGATGTTGGGAATGTCAATTGCAAGTATGCACAACCTGACGTTCTATCTCTGGCTCGTGGGCGAGGCGCGCAAACACATTGTTGAAGGCAATTTTGCGGAGTGGAAAAACGTTATGGTTTCAAAAGTTACAACCCGATTGTAGGCTATGAGCAATTATATGAAGAAATTGGACAGGTTCATCATCCGCAAGTTTTTGGGGACGTTCGCTTTTGCGCTCATATTGATTCTGCTCATTGTTGTGATTTTCGACATATCGGAAAAAATTGATGACTTTTTGACCAAAGAAGCTCCGTTAAAGGCTATCGTTTTCGATTATTACCTCAATTTCATTCCATATTTCGCCAATCTTTTCTCTGCCATGTTCATCTTCATAGCGGTGATTTTCTTCACCTCGAAGATGGCCGGCAATTCAGAGATAATAGCCATATTGAGCAGCGGCGTGAGTTATCGTCGGTTCTTGTTCCCGTATTTTGTGTCGGCACTGATTCTGGCAATTTTCTCCTATCTGCTTATCAATTGGGTGATTCCTCCTGCCAACGAAAAGCGATTGGCTTTTGAAGAGAAGTACATCCGCAACCGCTTTGTGAACCGCGAGCAGGACATACATCGGCAGATTATGCCCGGGCAGTTCATCTACATGAGTAGTTACAATACAAATTACGATATCGGTTATAAGTTTGCACTGGAGCAGATTGAAGGTGGTGAATTGAAGTCGAAAACCATATCAGAATTGGTGGAGTGGGATACTGTTACTCATAAATGGAAGATGAGCAATTGCTACATTCGAACCTTTGCTGATGGCAAGGAGAAAGTAAAATTTTACAGCAAACTCGATACAACGCTCAATATGTTACCGTCCGATTTCACCCGTCGCGACAATGTAGTTGAGGCCATGAACTATCATGAACTCAATGAGTTCATCGAATCGGAGACGCGCAAAGGTTCGGACAATGTGGTGCTTTGGAAGATTGAGAAGCACAAGCGGTTCGCCTATTCATTCTCGACTTTTATTCTAACATTGATTGGTGTAACGCTCTCGTCGAGGAAAAAACGAGGCGGAATCGGAATTAATATCGGAGTGGGTATCTTGTTGGCGTTCACTTATATAATGTTTATGGAGGTGTCGAATGTGATGGCCACTAATGCCCACATGCCGCCACTGATTGCCGTGTGGATTCCGAATTTAATTTTCGGTTTGATTGGCATTATTTTGTACAATCAGGCAAAAAAATGAGACAAAAGTTAATACGTTATGTCAAGTTTTTTTACATTCGTTTCGGCAAAATGCCCCAAAATAGGAAAATACAAAACTATATAAATGCAAAAAAAATGGATATTAAAGGAACAGGTCGAAGCGGAAAAGATTGAGAAGTTGGCTGAAGCAGCCAGCATCAGCAAACCAGTGGCAAACTTATTGTTACAGAGAGGAATAACCGATGAGGAATCGGTTCGTAAGTTTTTTAAGCCGGAATTACAGCAGCTTTATAATCCATTCTTAATGAAAGATATGGACAAGGCTGTGGAAAGGCTTGAGAGTGCCATTGTGGAGCGCGACAACGTGCTGATATACGGCGACTACGATGTTGACGGCACAACTGCAGTTGCTATGATGTACGTGTTCCTTAAAAGCAAATGCCGAAACGTATTTTACTATGTACCAGACCGCTACCAGGAAGGATACGGAATCTCGTACAAGGGTATCGACTATGCCGCCGAGATGGGGTGCAAACTCATCATTGCTCTCGACTGCGGCATAAAAGCCTTGCCAAAAGTTGAATATGCCGCACAAAAAGGCATCGAGTTTATAATCTGCGACCATCATGAGCCAGGTGAAGAACTGCCCAAGGCCGTTGCTGTGCTCGATCCCAAGCGTTCTGACTGTCAATATCCTTTCAAGGAATTGTCGGGGTGCGGTGTGGGATTTAAGTTGATTCAGGCTTATGCAACAAAGAACAAGATCCCGTTCTACCAGATTAAGCCGTTCCTTGATCTTGTTGTGGTAAGTATCGCCAGCGACATTGTTCCTATTGTCGATGAGAACCGTATTCTTGCTTACTTCGGTCTTCGTCAGCTCAATACCAATCCACGTGTGGGATTGCGTGCTGTGATGAAAAAGTCGGGTATAACACCGCCGCCCCAGCGTGGTAAGGAAGGGCAGCAGTTCGACATCCCGTTTGAGGAAACCAAACCGGTCGATGAGCCCGAGTTCCGTCCTGTTAAAATAGGGGACATTGTTTTTAAAATCGGACCTCGCATCAATGCCGCCGGCCGTATGGATTTGGGGCGTTATTCGGTTGATTTGCTTGTTGAACGCAACGAGGCAAAGGCCGAGGAAATGGCATGCAAGATTGAAACCGACAACACCGACCGCAAAACACACGACCAGAATATTACCAACGAGGCGTTGGCTGTCATCGATGGCAGCGAAGAATTGAAAAACCGTAAATCGACAGTGCTTTACAATCCCGAATGGCACAAAGGAGTGATAGGAATTGTGGCGTCGAGACTGATTGATTTTTACTATCGCCCGACGGTAATATGCACAAAATCAAACGGTTTGATAACCGGTTCGGCACGCTCGATTCCTGATTTCAATCTTTACGAAGCCATTGAGAAGTGTCAGGACCTTCTGGAGAGTTTCGGAGGTCATACTTATGCTGCCGGACTGACTCTCAAAGAGGAGAATCTTGAGGCGTTTATCGAGAAATTCGAACAAGTTGTTAGCGGAATGATGACCACCGATATTATGGTGCCGCGCATCGATGTTGACGAGGAGCTGAATTTTGCTGATATCACCCCCAAGTTTTTCAAGTGCCTTGAGATGTTCGAGCCTTACGGGCCTGGCAATATGGCGCCGGTTTTTGCTTGCCGCAACGTGCACGACAGTGGCGCATCGCAGTTGGTGGGGCAGACTCGCGAGCATCTGAAACTTTCGGTTAGCGACGGAACAGTGCAGAGGCCGCTTTCAGGCATAGCCTTTAAGCAGTCGGAACATTTCGATGCCATTCATAACGGTGAGAAGTTTGATATTTGTTTCTCATTGGAGATGAATACTTTCCGTGGCAAAGATACGTTGCAGTTGAAAGTTCAGGACATTAAGGAGGCTAGCGAGGAGCAGTAGTCTCTCGTTTGATTCGCGAAAAGTTTTTCAGGCAGTTTTGTGTTGAATAACAAGCACTTGTTGCGTTTTGTTGTCAACTTTGAATCGGTTGTCGGGACGCATTCCTACAATCCATGCAATTTTGTCGTCAGAAGTAATAACAAGAGCCGATTCTTTGCTGAACACATCTATCTTATTGTCGATGAAGAAGTCGCTGAGTTTTTTTGCGCCTTTCATCCCTATAGGGTGGAATACATCGCCATGTTGCCAGCGCCTGATTGTCAGCGGAAAACGGAGTTTGTCAAAGTCGAGACAAGCTGTGCATGGTCGTTTGTCGAGTACAAAATCGGTAATCGGTACAACATTCATTGTCAGACCAATGCTTTCGATATCGTGCGGCGAATCGATGATAATTGGCTGAAATTCATTTGAGTCAACGGGTTTTATAATGATTTTGTCGCGGTCGATAAGCAGTTTGTGTGTGGCCGATTGGAAAGTGGTGCCTGATTTCTGCCCGATATTCTTCAGCATGGCCTCGATTTGGGCACTATTGAATCCGAAAGGTTTCAAACACTCGTACAGTACGGGCTCGGCAAACGGTTGATTCATAAGTTTTTCCGCATCTATAGTAGCTTGCTCGCCATTCTTGCATAAAATCTCGTTTATTGCTTTACTGACGTACCAGTTGTAGATGTCAGCCGCTTGACCGATGTGCTTGAAATTCTTCGACATACGTTCTTCAAACGATGGATTAATCTCTTTGAGAACGGGCACAATGCGGTGGCGTATAATGTTACGTTGGTAGTCGTCGGTTAGGTTGGTGCAGTCGGTGCGGAAATTTAGATTGTTGAGGTGCGCATATTCTTCAATCTGGTCGCGTGAGGCGAATAGCAGCGGGCGCACAATGTTGCCATTGACAGCGGAAATTCCCGCCAATCCGTTGATACCGGTACCGCGAGTAAGATTAAGCAGCAGAGTTTCGATGTTGTCGTTCAAGTGATGGGCCGTAAGAATACGGTCGAAATGGTGCTCGGCGGCCAGTTTGGCGAACCAGTTGTAACGCAGTTCGCGCGCGGCCATCTCCACCGACAGCCGGTTTTGCTCGGCGTAGGCTAGCGTGTCGAATCGGATGCTGAAGAACGGCATTTGGTATTTCTCGGCCAGATGGCTTACAAACTCTTCATCGCCATCGGCATCGGCACCTCGCAGCTGAAAGTTGCAGTGCGCCACCGCCACCTTGAATTTTGATTGTGCCAGCAGGTGCAGCATGACAACCGAATCGGCTCCTCCGCTCACCGCTGCTAAAAGGCTGTGGCTGTGGTCGAAAAGTTGATTGCTGTTTACGAATTGTTTGAATTGCCGAAGCATCATCGTTTTTTTTTGCCAAAAATAGCAAATAGGCGCAAAAAGGTTGCATGCTTTGTCTGCAACCTTTTTTATGAATTTTTCAGTGCGGCTATCATTGCCGACAAAAAAAATCAACCCTTTCAAAGAGTTGATTTAAAATGTTCCGGAATTGTCCGGTGCTTGTTCTGAAGACTTCGAATTAATTTACAAACCTGCGCTCAAATACTCAAAATCGACATTTGTTTTCAGTAGGTCGGCAATGGTGTAATTGTCGAAAAAGTCGTTTACCGTTTCGTAGAGTTTCTTCCACATTGGCAGTGTGCGGCAGATTTGTGAGCGGTCGCACGGTTTCGCATCGCAGCCCAAACAGGCGACTGGAGCCAGCGAGCCTTCAGTGGCGTGCAGAATTTCGGTGATAGTGTATTCTTGCGGAGGACGGTTCAATCGGTAGCCGCCGCCTTTGCCGTGAACGCCGTCAATCAATCCCGACTTCGACAATTCTGTGGTTATGCTTTCAAGGTATTTCAGCGAGATGTCCTGACGTTCCGAAATGTCCTTCAGTCTTGTATAGCCCGTCGAACCTTGCTCTGCAAGGTCAATCATCACTCTGATAGCGTATCTTCCACGTGTTGAAATCATCATAGTTGCATAGTATTTTGGTGCAATATACAAATTTTAATCAACCATTGCACCAATCAAATTATAATGGTCTTGTAAATAATTGAAATTTAATTTGTTATTTCATAGAAAAGAAAAATCCGCGCACCAACTGTGCCGACATTTAAGCCGCCACGCAGGCAGTGCGCAGATAACTATCGCTATTCGGCGAACAGACTTGTGCTCAGATAGCGGTCGCCGGTGTCAGGCAGAAGAACAACAATGTTCTTTCCTTTGTTCTCGGGGCGTTTGGCAAGCTCGATGGCAGCCCAAACAGCCGCACCCGACGAAATGCCGACCAGAACACCTTCAGAACGTCCAACCTCGCGGCCTGTCGCGAAAGCGTCCTCGTTCGAAACGGGGATAATCTCGTCATAAACTTTGGTGTCGAGCACGTCGGGAACAAAGCCAGCGCCTATGCCCTGAATCTTGTGCGGTCCGGGAACGCCAGTCGAAAGAACTGCCGACGATGCCGGCTCAACAGCCACGATTTTCACGCTTGGCTTCTTCGATTTCAGGTATTTGCCAACGCCTGTGATGGTTCCGCCGGTGCCAACGCCAGCCACAAAAATGTCAACTTGGCCGTCGGTGTCCTCAAAAATCTCGGGACCAGTGGTTTCAACGTGAGCCTTCGGGTTGGCCGGATTCACAAACTGGCCCGGAATGAAGCTGTTTGGCGTTGCTTCAGCAAGTTCCTGTGCTTTTGCGATGGCACCCTTCATGCCCTTTGTACCGTCCGACAGCACAACCTCGGCACCGTAAGCCTTCATCAGTTGACGACGCTCAACGCTCATCGTCTCAGGCATTACAATAATGGCCTTATAGCCGCGGGCTGCAGCTACGCTTGCCAGACCGATGCCGGTGTTGCCGCTTGTCGGCTCAATAATCACCGAACCCGGTTTCAGTTTTCCGGCGCGCTCAGCGTCCTCAATCATCGCTTTCGCAATGCGGTCTTTGACGCTGCCTGCGGGGTTGAAGTACTCAAGTTTGGCAATGACTTTTGCCTGAAGATTGTGAGCCGACTCAATGCGGCTGAATTCCAAAAGTGGTGTGCGGCCAATCAGTTCGTCGGCCGATTTGTAGATTTTTGACATTTTTCGATACTTTATATTTGTTATACTTTCTGTGTTGTCAGTTTTGAGTTCGAAGTTTAAAGTTGCAATTTACGAGTTAATTGGTATTGTAGCCATTTTTTCTCGAATCTGCACTTTAAACTTCTCAAACCCTAACCTTTCGTTTTATTTTACAGCTTCGAATGCTGTTTTCAAGTCGTCGATAATATCATTGATATGCTCGGTACCAATCGACAAGCGGATTGTGCTTTGGGTAATTCCTTGCTCGGCAAGCTCCTGGTCGTTCAACTGCGAGTGAGTTGTTGTTGCCGGGTGGATTACCAGCGATTTTACGTCGGCAACATTTGCCAAAAGACTGAAAATCTTAAGATTATCAATAAACTTCCAAGCCGCGTCCTTGCCGCCTTTAATCTCGAAAGTGAAGATGCTTGCGCCGCCGTTCGGGAAGTAACGTTTGTATAGTTCGTGGTCCGGATGGTCGGGCAGCGACGGGTGGTTAACCTTTGCAACCTTCGGGTGATTTTTCAGGAAATCAACCACTTTCAGCGTGTTCTCAACGTGGCGTTCCAAGCGAAGCGAGAGTGTCTCGACACCTTGCAGCAGAAGGAATGCGTTGAATGGGCTGATGGCAGCGCCTTGGTCGCGCAGCAGAATGGCGCGGATGTAGGTTACAAAAGCTGCGGGGCCAACCACGTCGGCAAACGAAACGCCATGATAGCTGGGGTTTGGAGCCGCAATCGGAGCGTATTTGCCCGACTTCTTCCAATCGAACTTGCCACCATCGACAATGATTCCGCCCAGCGTAGTGCCATGACCGCCAAGGAATTTTGTAGCCGAATGAACCACAATGTCAGCTCCGTGCTCAAGTGGACGAATCAGATATGGTGTGCCGAAAGTATTGTCGATTGCCAACGGAAGCCCGTGTTTGTGAGCAATTTCGGCAATAGCGTCAATGTTTGGAATATCGCTGTTTGGGTTGCCTAAAGTTTCAAGATAGATGGCCTTTGTGTTCGGACGGATAGCGGCCTCAACCTCTTTCAAATTGTGAGCGTCAACAAAAGTTGTCTCAACGCCAAACTGCGAAAGCGTGTGCGACAGCAAGTTATAAGTTCCACCGTAGATGGTCTTCTGGGCCACAATGTGGTCGCCGTTCTGTGCCAAAGCCTGAATTGTATATGTTATGGCAGCAGCGCCCGATGCAAGGGCCAGAGCCGCAACACCACCCTCGAGGGCAGCCACACGGCGCTCAAGAACGTCTTGTGTTGTGTTGGTCAGGCGACCATAGATATTACCTGCGTCGGCCAGTCCAAAGCGGTCGGCGGCGTGTTTTGAGTTATGGAACACATACGATGTTGTCTGATAAATGGGCACTGCGCGTGAATCGGTTACTGGGTCGGCAGTCTCTTGGCCAACGTGAAGTTGCAGTGTCTCGAATCGGTAGTTTTTCTGTGTCATGATAACCTCCTTTTTTATGTATTGTTTTAAACTGTTTTTATCGTTTTTGACGATGCAAACATAATACAATTTTCCTATTACCCACTATGTTGATAGGTTATTTTTTTAAAATAAAAATCATTTTTAATATAAATTGTTATAAATCATTAAAATAAAAATTGAAAAATTTTGGATTTAATGGTGGTTTTCCGTCTCTGCAAAGAAAAAGTGGGTGGTAATTTTGTATAATACCGGCGCAAAAAGGTTGGGAGAGGGGAATGTCGCTTATCGCAAACAGATATCGTTATTCGTAATTTTCGGTTACATTTGCACCTGATTTTCAGCAGGAGGCACATATTGCGCCATAGTCTGCAAAATCGTTGGATTTTGGAACGCACCTTATATATTATGGATATAGAAGAATTCGACAATTACAGCTACCATCGTAACGACGACTACAACAACGCCCAAACATCGGCGCTGACCGATCTCTACCGTCAGATTATCACCAATCTGGGCGAAGACCCGAACCGCGAAGGACTGAAAAAATCGCCCGAACGCATCGCCAAGGCTATGCAGTTTCTGACACAGGGCTATTATCAGGACCCGAAAGCCATACTCGAGAGCGCAATGTTCAAGGAGCAATATTCGCAGATGGTGATTGTCAAGGATATAGAGGTGTTCTCCTTCTGTGAGCACCATATGCTGCCATTCTTCGGCAAGGCTCACGTGGCCTACATCCCGAACGGTTACATCACCGGTTTGAGCAAGATAGCCCGTGTTGTCGATGCCTACTCGCGCCGCTTGCAGGTTCAGGAACGGCTCACCAACCAAATCAAAGACTGCATTCAACAGACACTGCACCCGTTGGGCGTGGCTGTGGTGATTGAAGCGCAACACATGTGCATGATGATGCGCGGTGTCGAGAAACAGGAATCGTGCACCACAACATCGGCTTTCACCGGTCTGTTTATGAAGAGCAACGCCACCCGCGCAGAATTCATCAATCTTATCGGTAAAAAACTGCATTGATTCGTTGCCCTAATGGCACGCTTTTTGCCTATCAAAGCGGGAATTTGAGTAAAGTATAATGAGTAATGGGTTGAAGGTATGGGAAAATCTTATGCCTTATGCCATTTGCCTTTCCAACGTGGCACTTTACTGTATAACACTTAAAACTCAACAACTTAAAATTTCTGAACTTAAAAATTAAAACATTGATATGAAAGCATTTGTATTCCCAGGACAGGGATCTCAATTTGTAGGTATGGGTAAGGACCTGTACGACAATTCGGCTTTGGCCAAAGAACTTTTCGACCGCGCAAACAAAATTCTCGGCTTCGACATCACAAGCCTGATGTTCAGCGGCACCGACGAAGACCTGAAGCAGACAAAAGTTACGCAACCTGCGGTTTTCCTTCACTCTGTGATTATGGCGAAGGTTCTTGGCGACAAGTTTAAACCCGATATGACGGCCGGTCACTCGCTTGGTGAGTTCTCTGCTTTGGTGGCTGCTGGCGCTCTGTCGTTCGACGATGGTCTGACCTTGGTTTCGAAACGTGCGCAGGCAATGCAGAAGGCTTGCGAGCTGAATCCTTCGACAATGGCTGCAATTATTGGTATGGAAGACGCTGTTATTGAGCAAGTTTGCGCTGAAATTGACGGAATTGTTCCCGCCAACTACAACTGCCCTGGACAGTTGGTAATCTCGGGCACCAACGAAGGTATTGACAAGGCCATTGCCAAATTCACTGAAATGGGCGCCAAACGTGCTCTGAAGCTGTCAGTTAGCGGTGGTTTCCACTCGCCAATGATGGAACCGGCACGTGCCGAACTCGAGAAAGCCATCAACGAAGTGTCATTCTCGAAGCCGATTTGCCCTGTTTACCAAAACGTTACGGCAAGTCCTGTGACCGACCCGGCCGAAATAAAGAAAAACCTTGTGGCTCAGCTCACATCGCCGGTTCGTTGGACTCAAACAATGCAGAATATGATTGCCAACGGCTTGACAGAGATTGTTGAAGTTGGTCCTGGCGCTGTTCTTCAAGGACTCATGCGCAAAATCAATCGCGACATTGTGGCTACAGCAGCGCAAAACGAACTTTAAAAATTAGGATTTTGGAGTTAGGAATTAGGATTATTAGTATTAATATTGAGTCGATTTTACAACGTTGAGACGCAATGTGTTGCGTCTCTGTTGTTTCTAAAAAGGAAACGGACTTATAACTTCAGAACTTAAAACTTATATAAAGATATGGAACTCAACGAATTGACAGCAATAGGCCCTATCGACGGCCGTTATCGCTCAAAAACCGAATCGCTCGACAAATATTTCTCGGAATTCGGACTTATCCGCTACCGCGTTTTAGTTGAATGTGAGTATTTTATAGCACTCTGCAACATTCCGCTCAAGAATCTTGAAGGTGTTGACAAGGGCTGCTTCGAGCAAATCCGCAAAATCTACAACGACTTCTCGTTCGACGACGCGCTGCGTATCAAAGAGATAGAAAAGACCACCAACCACGATGTGAAGGCGGTTGAATATTTCCTGAAAGAGAAGTTCGACGTGCTAGGACTTGCTGATTACAAAGAGTTTATCCATTTCGGACTGACATCGCAGGACATCAACAACACTGCTATCCCCTACTCGCTGCGCGATGCCATAAAAGATGTTTACTATCCGCTCATCGAACAGGTAATCAACACTTTGGCTGATATGGCCGAGCAGTGGAAACACGTGGCAATGCTGGCACACACTCACGGACAGCCCGCTTCGCCAACCCGTTTGGGTAAGGAACTGATGGTGTTCGTCGAAAGACTTAACAAGCAACTCGAACTGCTCAAGAGCATTCCGTGCTCGGCAAAATTCG
>JAGCFC010000141.1 GCA_017650325.1 Salinivirgaceae bacterium
ACTGAAGAAGCTGTCCGTCGCGACGTGCGGATGATTAAAGAGGCTGGTTTCAATATGATACGCGGCTCGCACTATCCGCATTCGCCCGCTTTTGCCGACGAGTGCTCGCGTCAGGGCATTTTGTTCTGGTCGGAAATGGCGTTTTGGGGGACAGGCGGCAACCAACAGGACGGATATTGGTACGCAAGCGCCTATCCTGTTAATAGTGAGGATACTGCGGCTTTCGAATTGAGCGTATTGAACCAACTCACCGATATGATAAATATCAACTACAACCAACCGTCGATTTTTGCGTGGAGTATGTGCAACGAGGTGTTTTTCACTCAACGTCAGACACTTGAGGCGACAAAGAATCTGTTGCGGAAAATGGTTGAGCGCACCCGCGAACTCGATTCGACGCGCTACGCAGCCATTGGCGGAGCGCAACGTCCGCTTGGCGCCGACCGCATCGACCTGATTGGCGATGCAGTGGGCTACAACGGTGACGGCGCAACAATTCCCGACTTCATCAAGCCTGGCATTCCGTCGCTGGTGTCGGAATATAGTAGCACAACTTCCACTCGCCCTGGCGTTTACGACGCTGGCTGGGCCGATTTGCTTGTGAACGAGGGCTACAAAGGCCTTGAGTGGCGCGGCGGGCACTGCCTGTGGTGCGGCTTCGACCACGGCAGCATTTTTGGCAAGACGATGGGCAAAATGGGCTGCATTGACTATTTCCGCATTCCGAAACGCTCGTGGTACTGGTACCGCAACTATTTCCGAGGCATTGAGCCGCCGCAGTGGCCCGAAGAAGGCATTGCCGCAACGCTGAAAATAGAATCGACAAAAAACGATGGAATTAAAACCGATGGAACTGATGATATCAGACTCAATGTCAAGGTTTTGAATGCCGATGGTTGCCAAATTTCGAACGCGCCCGATGTGGAATTGCGGATTGTTTCGGGACCTGGCGAGTTCCCGACTGGCAAATCGATTAAGTTCAGCCGCAACAGCGAGATTGCCATTATCGATGGCGAATGTGCGATTGAAATGCGCTCGTATTATGCTGGCAAAACCGTAGTAGAGGCTGTTTCTGAAGGACTTACGACGGCCACCATTGAACTGAATTTTGTCGGTGGTGAGCCGTATGTTGAAGGCGTGACGCCCGAAACGATTGACCGTCCTTACATTTCGACACAGAAAGCAAAGAGTGACAGCGACTTGCAGATTCTCGGCACCAACAACCCGACATTTGCAAGCACCAACGACGCGAAACACGCATCGGCTCTTGCCGCTGACGGTGACGAATCGACATATTGGTCGCCGCTTGTCACCGACAAAGCCCCGCGTCTTGTTCTCGATACCGAACGCGGAATCACTCTCAAGAAGTTTGAAGCCGCGTTGGGCGCTGATATAAAAGATGTTACGGTCCTAATTTCGAACGACGGCGGCTATTATGTTCCGCTTGCACACTACGACATCGCACCGCAGAAAATCGCGCTCGAATTGAGCGATATGACAATGCGTTACGTCAAATTCGAGTTCGGCAAAAACCAAAATGTGAAGGTGTACGAAATAAAGGTGTACGGTTGGTTGGAAGATTAGGAAGTTGTGTGAATACACTGCAATAAGCAAAAAACAAAAAAGGCTGATTTTCGCAATTGAGAATCAGCCTTTTTGTTTATCCTAATCAAAACTTATTTCCCTGCTATATCTTCAAAATCCATTATGAGCGAGAACCTCCATGTGTTTTTAAGAGGACTGTTCGAGAAGTTGCCTGCAGGAATCAGATAAGAGAAATCCAATCCCAAGACTTTCATTTTAAAACCAACACCAGCTGTGAAATATTTTCTGTTTCCCTTTTTGGCATTTTCATAGAAATAACCCAAACGAGCCGCAAACTGATTTGCATACCAATATTCAGCACCTAAAGAAACTGTTATCTCCTTCATTTCCTCACTAAAACCATCTGGTGCGTCGCCAAATGACTGGAACACGCCTTGAATAATGCCCACATCGTCACTCTTTCCTTTAACGATTTGACGTTCTCCGGTTTCCGGATTATCCTCATAAATAGGAGGCGTTGGAATTAACAATTTATTTAAATCTGCTGTACCAGTAATTTTATTGTACTTATCGAGATTCAAAGTCAAAGCACCGCCGACGCCCAGGTTTGTAGGTATAAAGTTTTTTGATTCAGCCGAATAGCCCAACTTCGAACCAAGGTTACTAATACTAAAACCAGCAGCCCATGTACCATCGTATTGTGCAATTTTTACATTATCGGTATAATAACCGTTGATATCTACTGCAAACGACTTACCGCTCTCAACTGACTCATGATCCTGTCCACCCTGACCGCCAGTCAGATTTGAATAGATGAAACGGCCAGCCAAACCAAGTGAGAAATTGTCTGACAATTTACGGTTGTATGACAGGTCGAAAGCCAGTTCGTGTGGCGAGAAACTACCCATGCCATTGCCGTTATTGTCATAAAAATTCACATTACCCATTGTAAAATATCGCAAACTGGCGCCCACTGCTTGCAGCTTGTCAATCTGATAGTAACCCGACACGTATGCAAGATTCATGTCATTAATAAGTTGCCGCAACCATGGCACGTAAGTTATTGAAATACCATAAGGAGTTTCAACAAACGCAAGTTTCGACGAGTTCCATATTTGCGCATAAGCATCTGGCGACAAAGCGATTCCCGCGTCACCCATGGCTCCAGATCTTGAATCAGGGGCGATGCGCAGAAACGGAACTGCGGAATTGATGGCGTTTGCCTTATCCTGTCCCAATGTTTCATTATAGTTTTGTGCGTTAAGTCCTAGCGAGCATAAAATGGCTGCTACCGACAATAAAAGTCCTCTTTTCATACCAAAAATTTTGCGTTGCAAATATAAAAACTATTTTTTGCTACAATTATTGCCTTGCAATAACCATTTTACCCGATTTGCTGCTTTTACCCGTCGGAGTTGAGACTTCAACAACGTAAAGATATATTCCGCTGTCAAGGCGACGTCCGTTTTTAACTCCCGGCCAATACAAAGAAGAAGTGTCCCCCACCCCTCTGGCACTCTGAATCATATCAATCTTGCGCCCCTGCATATCGTAAATTGTCACTCTCACTTCAACTGCATTATCAGTTTGATTGTGGTTGACGTAAAAATACGTGTCGGTCTCAACCGGATTCGGATAATTATAAACATCGCCTATAGCCACGGTCTGACCATTGCGCACCACAAACACCACTTCTGATTCCGACGGATTGTTGTACACATCCCACGCCGTCAGCGTCAGAGTGTGTTCCCCATCCTCCAAACCATACAAATTAAACCTGATCTCACCAGAGTTGTAATTATCGATATATCCCTCGTAACAGTCGTTCAACACCATAGCCGACCTCATATCGTAATCAATGACCGCAACAATGTCATGCCCCACTCCGTTGCCTGTGGTATTGATACCCGATTCATCAAAAAGTTTTGCAATCACTTGCGGATTACTGCCAACCACGTACCCGTCGACGAAATTGGTATCGGTTACAAACAACTTGATTTCCGGACCGTTATTATCCCATAATTTTGCGTCATTCGGGGTGCCACCTATAAATATCTCTTCGGAATAACCGACCGCCTCGTGAGAGTCAAGTTCGGCATAAAGGCTTATTTTTCCTGGCCCGTATGAGTAGTTTATGTCCTTCGGCATTATAAAACTGAATTTGTAATACCCATTGACAATGGTGGCCCGTCCTTGAAATAATGCACTGTTTTGAACTTCAAAATCGATTATTGGCGACAAACGGTCGTTGCCTCGTGTCGAGCAAATGATTTTTTTATCGTAGACCGTAGTATACAATATTCCATTGGCCTCAAGCAGATTACCATCAACATCACATATTTGCCCTTCAATTGTCACTGTATCAACCGCATTAATGGTATCGCGGGCAACTCCTACCTTTTTGCCATTGATTTTGGTAACCATTGCTTTGGTGTTGTAAGGATGTGTAAGGCGCAAAGCAGGATCGCCTAGTAAAACAAAATTGCGCTTATTGATTGAATTTACAGTCCCCGTGGCATTTTTCGCATTCATTACTATGTCGCCTATCCGCATGTCGCGATTCAATTTTTGAGCGAACACATTTCTGCACAATTCCCCATTAGCTGAATTGTAAACAACCCGTGTCGTAACCAAAGCTGCAATGGCTGCTCCGTTCTGATTTTTGATAAGGCACTCACCGAGCGATGTAAATGTATGGTCATCGAACCGCCCCACCTCGCAACTTGCCGTAACAACAAAAGGCAATCGCCCGATATTTGTCATTGCGTTTACGTCCTGCAAGAGTACAACTGACTCATGAGCCAGCTTACGCTGTCCTCCATGACCAACATAAGTGACAATTGCCGCACCATTTGAAAACTGTTTTTTCACATCTTCGTTTGCACGCGGGTAACTTGCACCCGACGCTCCCGACAATTGTTCGTATGAATCAATATATATTTTGTTGATGTTGTATTCTGGCGATGTCTTTTCAATCACCCTACACATCTTTTCCGCTTCATACACAAAATCACCATCCTCCTCATCATCGGCAATAATTGCTATTGTGTTGCACCAGCCTCCAAAATCGCGTTCCGTCAAGTAGCTTTTGATTTTATTGACCATTCCGGCCGCCTCATCTTGCGAGGCTGCGGGTAGCCTTCCTACAGCAATGTCCATAGTTCCACTCAAATCGCCTTCGCCATCATCCAACATTCCAAAGAAATCATCGCTAACGCAACTCTCACTCTGCGATTCGGAATTTTCGGTCTGATACGTCAGTATGAAATTGGCGTTGGCTCCGGTAATATTGCGGTTGTCGTATGTGCCATCACCAAAAAGCAGCAGATACTTGAATTTGTCACCCCGTGAATATAACAATCTGGCGTAATCCCTTATAGCCGCCACATCAGGCGTTCCTCCTGAAAATTCATTAAAAATCTGCTGTTGCGTAACCACTTGCACGTCAAAGCCATCGTAGTCACGATGTAAATCAGCCAAATCTTCAGCCTGCCGCATAAAATCGGGATGAGTAACTATCAGCATGTCAGGGGTTGATGCTCCATGCAGATTCTGATTTTCCACAACTCCGACATCTTCTCCACTCATAATAGGGGTTAGCAAATTTCGCTCATCGAACGCAATGTACTCACGAATCGAATCTCGCGGACACGAAACAAAGCTAGTGACCGTATCGCTGTGGCTGACGCTCAAAAGAAATGGTTTGACAGGATTTGTCACATCAATCACAAACGGTGTGTTTCCATTGTTTCTGACCTCATAAACAACAGTATCATTACCGGCAGTGCGTGAATTGCGGAAATGAAATTGTTTCTTGCCGTTGTACGACAGTTGTGTCCTCGCATTTAAACATATTTTGTTGATGTAACCTTCAGATGTCAAATTCGAACTCAGCAGTCCATACGATATATAAATATGGGGCGAGACCGCATCAATTGAGAAATCCTTTTCGCAAAAATCCGCATACCGGTAATCGTCATATGACCTGTTCACATTGCAAACAGCCACTTCATTTCCTAAATAACGGAGTCTGAAATAAGCTGTCGCCCCGTTCATTTTCCGGCCTGCGGCATACATCACTCCCCTGACAGGCTCATCATAATAGATAGACGGGAAATCGAATCTGGCCGAATCAAAACTGTTGGCCATCAGTTTTTTATCATACCAACGTCGTCCCGATGACACAAGGTTATATCTGCCTTTATCGAAACTGGCATAAATATCGTACGAAGCGATAAAAGCCTCAGGCTCAATACAGTCCTCCTCCTCTATCCGCATATCGAGTCCGGGACCGAAATCGGATGTAAGCATTAAATATATATAGTCAGAGTAACTATTTCGTGTATGCACAAACAATTTGTAATCAGCGTTATAATCAAGAACCACAGGTCCCTGAGCATAGAATAGCAGATAATCGTTTTTATCAAAAACCGAATCGGCGCCAAACGATTTATATGTGGGGATCTCGTTCAAATCGGTGAGCGAAGACTGTCCGCAATACAATGGCAAGTTGCGGCCTCCATAACTGAATATTCGTGTATCTTGCGGATTATCAATTCCAATTTTGATCAAATCGTCATAAGTTAACTTGTAAACTCCCGATGTGTCAACTTTAATTTTGAACCATCGTCCACTGCTAAGCATCGAATTGGATGGCCCTGCATATTGTTCTTCCCCGAGCGATTCATCATCGGAAATCTCCTCGTCTGATTCGCTGTCAGCGCCACGGACCCTGCTTCCACGATATGCGGAAACTGATATTTTAAAGTCGGTCAATACCATAAGATCGCCATTAGAATTCCGTGAGAATGGCGAGAATTGCAACTGCACACCTCTATGGTTTCGAGTTTTTATCAAACCTGACTCAATCGCCATATCAGTTTTCAGTTCAACTTCTTCACACAGCTTCAGCTCGGCCTGATCGAGCTCACGGAATCGGCAATCAGCAAAACGCGCTGTCACCGCATCGCAATTAAAGGCAATCGGTGCATTTATTATATATAATGGTGTACGCGACTCCTCTTTGGCTGCAGACAGAATCTCTCTTACCGCTTTGCCCGTAATTGAATCGGAGACAATAGTCTGACCCGTGGTCACAAAAGCAACCATCATCAATATGAATGTTGCACAAAAACGCATCATTAGCTGCAAGTTTGCAAGGCGATAAAAATATAACTTCTTTTTTAACGTTTATCAGTGAACAAACGGCAGAATAACTAATTTTATTGTTACTATTCATGCTTAAACAGATGCCGCGTAAATACATATTGATAATAGCCATGCTAAGTTGGTTGTTGCAGACAAATGCACAAGACAGTCCGATGACGCAATGGTTCAACAATCAGCACATGAGCAATCCGTCGATGGCGGGAGCGGCACGGCAACTGAGACTGAATATTTTCTACCGCAACCAATGGCCCAAAGCGTCGGCGGGATTCGAATACTACGGAGTCTCGGCCGATATGCCTATCAATAAAAGCATGGGAGTTGGAATCGGCATGTCAAACGATCACACATCAGCATTCTCCAAGCCGAGCCTCTTTGGCACCTACAGCTATGCGATTAAAACCGGACTTCAATCAGAATTACGGTTCGGAATAAAAATAGGCGTGTTGCAGAAATACGTCTCCGCATCAGGCCTGACATTTGAGCAGGATGAGTTTGTACCCAACAAATCGTCGGGAGTCAAACCTGATGCCGGCATTGGAATATCGGCATCCACCAGCAAGTTTTTCGCAGGAGCGACACTCGACCACCTTATGCGCCCCAAGCAGAACATTGCTGGCGATTTTGAATCACGCACGTACATAAAAATGACTGTTAACGCCGGATATATTCACCAAATTCGCACTCTGAACACGAAAAAAGAGATTGAAATAATGCCTGTTTTTATTTTTCAAAGGCAAGGAACGCAACAAAATCTGCAATTTGCCGTTATAGGACAAGTAGACTGCATATTAATGGGTACGTCGGTCAGGAAAAATCTCAGCACAGATCCTCCGACATCCTCTATAATATTAGGATACAAGACTTTAGATTTTAAGATCGCATATAATTACGATATTGAAATGAACAAAAAAACGACAAAAATGGGTAACGCTCACGAGGTTTCGATCACAAAATTGTTCGATACAAAACGGAAAGAAAAACACAAATCAATAGACTGTCCGTCTTTTTTGCGATAAATAGTACGGCGTTTGTGATTTTATTTATATTTGTAGTTGCTAATAAAAGGAAAATTAACAAAAGATACTTTTATGAAAGTAAGTAAGTTAAATATTGTAATTTCAATTGCCACTATAGCGTTAATGTCTTGTGGCAAAGAGGTTTCACAAACCACAGGCTGGGAATATAACCTATCGGACAATGGTGGTTTTGAAAAGTTTCAAGGCGAATATGAGCAAGAGACTGGCCCTGGATTGGTACTTATCGAAGGTGGTACATTCACCATGGGACGTGTTGAGCAAGACATATTGTACGATTGGAACAACATACCACGCCGTGTATCTGTATCATCGTTCTATATGGATGAAACCGAAGTCCGCAACCTAGACTATCGTGAGTATCTCTATTGGATATCAAGGGTATTTGTTGAGTATCCTGAGGTTTACAAAAAAGCTCTCCCCGACACATTGGTTTGGAGACGGAAACTGGCTTACAACGAGCCGTACGTTGAGTACTACTTCCGCCATCCAGCATACCAGGATTATCCGGTTGTAGGTGTTAACTGGCTTCAAGCCAACGACTACTGCGCTTGGCGTACCGACCGTGTCAACGAGCGCATCCTTATCAATCAAGGATTCTTATTGGAGGATCCGAACCAAATGGGCGCACAAAACTTCAATACCGAAGCTTATTTGGCTCACCAGTATGAAGGTGCTGTAGGAAACGAGATGGAAGACCTCGATCCAAACAAAGACTATCGTAAAATCAGAATGGAAGACGGCCTACTGCTTCCCAAATACAGACTCCCGACAGAGGCGGAATGGGAATTCGCAGCATTATCAATTGTTGGAACATCAGTTGGCGAGCGTGTTTACGAACGCAAAATCTACCCATGGGTAGGCGATGGTTTCCGCAATCCTAACGCAAAAGACAAAGGCCGCATTGTTGCCAACGCCATGCGTGGCAGAGGCGATATGATGGGTGTTGCCGGAGCTTTGAACGATAACGCTGACATCACTGCTCCAGTAAACTCTTACTGGCCGAATGACTATGGTTTGTATTGTATGGCTGGCAACGTTAACGAATGGGTTGCCGATGTTTATCGTACACTATCACAATCCGATGTAGAGGAGTTCAGACCTTTCCGTGGTAACGTGTTTAAGACACTTGTACGCGACGAAGAAGGTAACATCGCAGAAAAAGACAGCTTGGGTCGTCTGCGCTACCGCGAGATTTCAGACGAGGAAGCTATCGACCGTCGCAACTATCAGACAGCCGACAACATCAACTACCTCGATGGTGACTTTGAGTCGAGCCTTGACTATTCGAACGAGGACGCATCTCGCGAACCAGGTTCAAAGAGAATGTACTTCACCGGTAAAGACCGTCTCGACCCGAATATGACATCACTTGTCAGCGACCATGTTCGTGTATACAAAGGCGGTGGCTGGCATGACAGGATTTATTGGTTAGGTGCAGGAACCCGTCGGTTCCTTGATGAGAACCAGAGTCAAGATGATTTAGGGTTCCGTTGCGCAATGACACGCGTTGGGGACTCAAAAGGAAACTAATAGAATTAATAATAAAAAGCCCCGTCAAAAACGGGGCTTTTACATTTACAATATGAACACTACAGCCCTTTACGATATTTTTCTGAAATATCCGCACATTTGCACTGATAGCCGTCTGGCATCAGAAGATTCTATATTTTTTGCCCTTAAAGGCGACAAGAATGACGGCAATGCCTATGCTGAGCAGGCTCTCAAGAAATGTCCGTACGCTGTTATCGACAACGAGGCCTACAACAAAAACGACCGCTGCATTCTGGTTGACGACGTGCTGGACACACTGCAAAAACTAGCCGCCTACCACCGCAAACGCCTCGGTCTGCCAATTCTGGCCATCACCGGAACCAACGGCAAAACAACGACAAAAGAGCTGACAGCCCGTGTGTTGTCGAAAAAATACAAAGTGGCTTACACTCAAGGCAACCTCAACAACCACATCGGCGTTCCGCTGACACTTCTGTCGATGAACAAAACGCACGAATTCGGCATTATTGAGATGGGTGCCAGCCATCAGGGCGAAATAGCAAAATTGTGCAAAATTGCAGCCCCCGACTTTGGAATCATCACCAATGTGGGACGAGCACACCTTGAAGGATTCGGTTCCTTTGAAGGCGTAAAACAAGCAAAATCGGAACTTTACAAATACCTGCACGACAATGACGGTCTGGCGTTTGTAAACTACGACAACGAGACACTCGAGGACATGAATCCGCCTCACAACATTGTATACTACGGAACAAAGACATTCACCCACTGCCAAGGACAAATACTCGACAGTCCGCTATATTTGTCTTTCAAGTGGGTGCCATCGGATGAGATAATATCCGACGAGGAAACCATAAACGACAAGTGCTACACTATAAACACCCACTTGATTGGCGCTTATAACTTTGAGAATGCACTAGCCGCTGTGAGCGTAGGCAACAACTTCGGCATTAGCGTCTGCAACATTAAAGATGCCATCGAAAGCTACATTCCGAACAACAACCGTTCACAATTAGTAAAGACAGAGAAAGGCAACTCGCTCCTACTCGACTGCTACAATGCCAATCCATCGAGCATGGAGTCAGCCATAAACAACTTTGCAAACATTGATTTGCCAAACAAGGTTATGATAATAGGCGACATGCTTGAACTCGGCAGTGCCGCAAGTCGCGAGCATGGTGTGATTGTAGGCATGGTGAAGAAACTCGGTTTTGAAAAGGTATTCTTTGTGGGCCGCAACTTCTGCAACCTGAAAGAAGCGCACGAATTCAAATGCTTCTACGATTCGGACGACTGCGTGAAACATCTGGGCGAAGAGAAAATCAGCAACGCTTCGGTGCTGATTAAAGGCTCGCACGGAATGAAAATGGACAAGATTGTTCCCTGCTTGTAAACAACTACAAATAACAAGAAAAGCCATTGCCGAAACGACAATGGCTTTTTTGTTCCCCCACTAACGGGAGATTATTTAAAATCTTCGGCCTTGAGCGGTGGCAAGTGCATACCAACCAAGACAAGATTATTATCGGCGGCATAGTTCAGCAGACGGCGACGGCTCTCGATGGCGTTTGGTTTGTCGGCATCGAACGAAGCGCAAATGTCAGGATTGACCAACTGCAGGGCCGCACCGTGCATCAAATCGCCAACCACAAGCA
Organism: Salinivirgaceae bacterium; assembly: GCA_017650325.1. GTDB lineage: Bacteria > Bacteroidota > Bacteroidia > Bacteroidales > SZUA-534 > RUG13583. The sequence continues at coordinate 10,919 of JAGCFC010000141.1, forward strand.
GACGTCCGCTCTGGAACGCGGTGTGGCCGGGTGTGTGACCTTTGGCGTCGATGGCAACAACGCCCATTGGGAGTATATCGCCAAAATTGAACAGGTGCAGATTTGCCTCGTATGCCTTCATTGTGTTGACTTGCTGAGCGTTCTGACCTGGCTCGGCATTGGTAACCCAAGCGTCGTATTCGAGCTGTGCGGCATAAACCTGAGCATTCGGGAAAACAATAGTGTCGCCTTTGAGCATTCCTCCAATGTGGTCACCGTGAAAATGAGTAATGTACAGATAATCAATCTCTGATGCCGAAACACCCAGCGAATCGAGACGGCGTACAAGGTTTGCGTTTTTGCCGCCAAGACCAGTATCGAACAACAGATTCTTGCCTCCAGTCTGCACAAGGAAGGCGCTCATCGAAGCAGGAACGCCGTCGCGGACACCCAGACTGTCAATCAACGTTGAATCGGCTCCTGTAAACAATGTGGCAGGCATCAGGCGCAGACCGACGTTGTCCTGAATCCACGTAACTTTCTGACCATTAAGGTCGAACGACAGCACTTCGCTGTTCACTGCCGACTGCTTTACCGAAGTTGTCGGTGTGCAGGCCATAAGGCTCAGGCCGGCAATCAAAAAAATGGAAATCTTTTTCATTGTGACTTATTTTAAAATCATTGCTTCAAATCCTTTGGAAAACACCGTTTTAAACTCTCCTACCGAGTCTGAATAGATGAAATAATATTCGATGTCGGGCAGAGTGTCGCACATTGCGGCGGCAGCTTCGGTGCCCAAAACCATACAGGCAGTGGCCAGCGCGTCGGTGGTGATGCAATCGGGTCCGGCTATCGAAGCGCTCAACAGACTGCTCTGCACAGGATAGCCCGTGGCGGGATTAATAGTATGCGAATATTTTACGCCGTTTTCAACAAAAAACTTGTGGTAATTACCTGATGTTGAGAGACTTTTATTCTCAAGTGCTACAATTCCCTGTAACTCGCGGTTGAGCGTTGCCGTGGTGTCGTCGATTGGCCTATCGATGCCGATGCGCCAGACATTGCCGCTCGAATTGAGTCCGCTAGCCCGCACCTCACCGCCAATCTCGACCATATAATCGTTGATGCCCATACGCTCGAACATTTCCGCAATAAAATCGACTGACTGCCCCTGTGCCAAGCAGTTGGCGTTCAACTGAACACGCGGGTCGGATTTTACGATGCAGTTGCCTTCGATTTTCAATTTCTGGTATCCGCAGAATTGCTTAAGGCTATCGATAAGTTGTTGACTGACACGCTCTTTTTTGCTAAAGCCAAATCCCCAGGCGTTTACAAGCGGACTAACCGTGATATCCATTGCGCCTCCGGTGATTTCCGATATTTCCAACGCACGCCGCACGCAATTCAAAAACAGAGTGTCGTCGGTTTCTGTTATCAGGTTGTTATTCACCCGGCTGATTGTCGATTCGGGAATGTAGGCGCTCAACGATGTATCGAAACGGTGCAACTGGTAAAGAATGGTCGCGCTCAAGTCGGTTTTGCTCTTATACACAATATGATACGAAGTGCCCTGGATAAAGCCGTCGCTGGTATAATAACTTGCAATCGGCGAAGTGCAGGCAACCATAAGCGTGGCGGCAACCAGAAAAATCAATCTTCTCATTCCTAATTATTTATTGCCCACAAAAATAAAAAAGTGGCTGACTATATGTGTTGAAGAATGAAATTTTGCCTGCGCAAGCCGTCAAAAAAATCCCCACCACCATTCGGTAGCGGGGATTTTGAAATATCCGTTTCCGGCAGAATTATCCGCCGAAGTTGTCGAAGTGAATCATTTCGTCTTCAACGCCCAGACTGTAGAGCAGGTCGAGAACGGTTTTGGCCATCATCGGTGGGCCGCACAGGTAGTACTCAATATCTTCAGGCTCTTCGTGTGCCTTCAGATATGTGTCGCCCATAACGGGTGCGATGAAGCCTGCAGTGTACTTGATTCCA
>JAGCFC010000142.1 GCA_017650325.1 Salinivirgaceae bacterium
CAATGGGTTTCAGTGTGGTCCAATCCATACGCAGGGCGTTGCCTTCAACAATAAATGCGTTGGTTGTTAATGGCAGAAAATCAATATTTTGGCTCAAAATGGTTTCGGTTTCGCGAATCATTTGGCTTTCGGCAATCCACAATGCGGTTTTGGCAACCGTCACGGCAAAATCGTTTATCTCAATGCCGTAGAATTGGTTGATTTTCACGTGAATAATATCTTCAAAAAGATAACCAGTGCCGCCGCTTAATTTACACAGAACTTTGTTTTCCAGTCGGCGCAAACTTAAATAGGTTTCCGTCAGGAAGTTACCGCTGCCGCAAGCAGGGTCGAGAAAACGCAGTGAGCCTAATTTCTGTTGGAATTGTTGCAACGATTTGGTGCGCCGCGTCTGCACATTGTCTTTGCTAATCGTTTCAAATTCAGCATTTAACCCATCCATAAACAGCGGGTCAATCACCTTGTGAATGTTCTGTACGCTTGTGTAGTGCATTCCGCCACGGCGGCGCGTTTCAGGGTTCAGTGTGCTCTCAAACACCGCACCGAAAATGGTTGGCGAGATTGCCGACCAGTTGAACGGGGCGCAATGGTCGCAAAGAACGTCAACAATCTCATTGGTAAAGTTCGGTATTTCAATGTTTTCCGCAGCAAACAGTCCGCCATTCACGTATGGGAACGGCTGCAGTTTTGTGTCGTAGCGGTCGCGGTCTTCAATTTTGGTATCTAACGCCTTGAATAACTTTATGATAGCGTCGCGAGTGTTCTCAATGGCAAACGAGCGGATATAGTCCTCGAAAGCCGTGCGCGTGGCATAAAGTCCTGCATCTTCGGCATAAAGGCAGAACACCAGCCGCACGCACAAAATATTGAGCGAACGCAGACTCTGTTCGTCTTTCGGGTTGATATACTGCTTGATAAGAGCGTCGTAGAGTTTGCCAACCAGCACGCCAGCCTGCAACGAGAGTTCTTCCTCGCGGCGCAGATAATCGTGGCGGGTGTCGGCAAGGAATTGCAGTCTATAATGCTCTTTTTCAAGGTCTTTCAAAAAGATTTGTTCGGGCTCACTGCCAGGTTTCTCAAGGTCGTAAACTAGAAATTCCTGAAAATTGCAGACCACAATCCAGCGCGGCCGCAGCGAGTTGGGCATCTCATCGGCATAGCGTTTGGCCTGTTCGTAGGGCGTCAGCACGCTGCCGTCGCTCTGCTCGTAGGCGCGGTGCAGGTCAATCTTTGCACCTTTCTGCTCAATAAGAACCTTTGTGTCAGGAATATAAGCATCAATAAACGACGTGTGCGAGAGTTTCACGCGTTTTTCAAATTCAATGTATTTTGCAGGATTGTCAATGCCTAAAACATTCTGTAACAAGTCAATCCAGAAACGCGAAGTTTCCTGCTTCTCGTCGCCCTTGCCCGCCCAAAATTCGGCAAACGCAGCGGCGGCTTGTGTCTGTTCGGGTTGTGTCATTGTGCGCTATGTTTCATTTCAACAAATGTAATGATAACTGCAAAACGCACGAAAAACGCGGAAAAGATTTGTTTAATTTGTCGATAACGAAAATGAAAACGGCACCCTGCCTTCGCCTATGCCTCTATCTTACAGCACCAAGCACGGTTTCGGGCAGCGTTCCCATAAGGGTAATGGCCGAGAGTTTACGGCCAATGTCTTTGAGCGAGTGCCCGCAGTGATAAAGGTTGTTATCGACAATGAGCCAGCGGTCGTGCGACGGGGTGCTCCAAATGTGAGTGTTAATCGGCTCTACGCCTGCTGTACTATTGTGGATATTGCGCAGTGCGGCAAGGTCTTTGCCAGAATAAATGTCGGCAATAACGCCTGCGCTGCGCACATCGAGCATTTCAAACGTTGCGGCATCAACATAGGCGTCAATGATAATAACCCGCTGCGTGGCGGATTTTATGAGTTTTTCGAGCAACACCCGCGCTTCAAAAAACTGTCCTTCGAAAAACACTTGTTCAACGGGCAAGGCGTTGGTGCGCACAAAGAAATCGATTTTTTGTTGGTGGTCGGCAAGTATTTTCCGCTGTGTTTCGATTTGATTTTCAATATTTGCAAGTCGGCTATTTAAAGCGTACCCTCTTAAAAGATAGTCTTTTAAAATGCTTGTTGCCCATATTCTGAATTGTGTGCCTCTTTGGCTTTTGACACGATAACCTACAGAAATAATAACGTCGAGATTGTAGTATTGGGTTCGGTATTTTTTCCCGTCTGCGGCAGTTGTCAAGTAATCCTTGACAACTGAATTTTTATCTAATTCCCTCTCTTTAAATATGTTATTAATATGAAGGCTGACATTTTGTTTGGTAGTCTCAAAAAGTACGGTCATTTGCTGTTGCGTGAGCCACACAGTTTCCTCGCTTAACCGCACTTCGAGTTTTACGGCTTCGTCAGGTTGGTAAAGTATGATTTCGTTTCTATCGGTCATAAAATCTTGCCCGTCAATGATATTTTGCGCAGAGCAACACAAATGTATAAAGGTCAATTTGAAAAAAGAAAATGTTTTTGAATATGCGTTAGAAAGCGCCGTATCGCCGCTATCTTACAGCATTGAGCACCGTTTCGGGCTGTGTTCCCATAAGGGTTATGGCAGAGAGTTTGCGGCCAATGTCTTTTAGCGAGTGCCCGCAGTGGTAAAGGTTGTTATCGACAATGAGCCAGCGGTCGTGTGAAGGGGCGGTCCAAATGTGAGTATCAATCGGTTCAACATTGGCGGCAGAGTTGTGGATATTGCGCAGTGCGGTAAGGTCTTTGCCTGAATAAATATCAGCGGTAAC
>JAGCFC010000143.1 GCA_017650325.1 Salinivirgaceae bacterium
AAAAATGCTATAATATTCCTCATCTCAACGGAATTAAGTGTGCAAATCCAACACTTACTGTTGAAATTGCAAGGATAAATCTATGGATAACTATATAAACCGAGCCTTGGAAGATAGCATTCGCTTGGGCCTTAAGCGCAATCCAGTGTTGGCGCTTTTGGGGCCTCGGCAATGCGGCAAGTCCACTTTGGTGCGCAAGCTTCGCCAGGAGTTTGCCGATTCTCTCTATCTGGATATGGAGCGCCCCTCGGATGTCGCCAAGTTGGCGGATCCGGAGTTGTTCTTGTCCCGTTGCCAAGACAAACTCGTCTGCATCGACGAATTTCAGCGGAGGCCAAACTTGTTTCCGGTCTTGCGCTCGTTGTGCGACGAATGGGGTGACAATGGCCATTTCCTGGTTTTAGGGTCGGCCTCGCGCGATCTCATCCGCCAAAGTTCCGAAACGCTGGCCGGTCGCATCCGTTACGAACGGCTTACGCCATTTCTTTATGGCGAACTGCCAGATTGCGATTGGCAGCGCTACCTTTATCGCGGAGGTTTTCCTCGTGCCTATCTTGCGTCTGACGATTCGGCGGCGCACGATTGGCTTGAATCCTTTATTCAAACGTTTCTCGAACGGGATTTGTCGTTCTGGCGCGAGTTTGTGCCCGAAACCATGCGCCGCCTATGGCGCATGCTGGCGCACGACAATGCGCAGATTGCCAATTTTGCCCGGCTTGCCGGCTCGCTGGGCGTGTCCGACATGACGGTGCGGCGCTATCTCGATCTGCTCAAAGAAACCTTTATGGTCGATGTAGTAAGCCCGTATTCTGCTAACCTCGGCAAGCGGTTAGTCAAGTCGCCCAAAGTGTACCTTGGCGATACCGGCATAACCTGTGCGCTGTTGGGTATGGCTTCGTTCGACGATCTCTACTCCAGCCCCGCTTTTGGCGGTTGCTGGGAACAGTTGGTGTTGGCCAATCTCCGTGGCGCATTTCCGCAGGCCGAAATCTGTTTCTACCGCACTTCCGGCGGTGCCGAAATCGATTTTGTGGTTTCAGGCAATGGCAAGACCGTGGCCGTGGAGTGCAAGGCATCTACTGTGCCATCTGTTGGCCGCGGAGTCTACGAGTCGCTTGAAGCAATTAGGCCAGATGCAGCTTTTGTGGTGGCGCCAATCGCCGAGCCCTATCCGCTCAACGATCGCATTACCGCCGTTCCGCTTTCGCACCTGCCAAAGTTATTTGACAACTTGCGCTAATTATATATAGAGAACGCAAGTGCCGATCAGGTTGAACGCAAGCGGCTAGCGCGGCACGCTATAAGAGAGTTTGCATTCCCATACCTCTGCGTTCCAACTAACCCTCACGTTCCCAAAAAATCCTCGCGGGGGGATGAAATAGGGCGGTAGAGGGGCCGGAGGAGGCCGGGCGGCGAGGCCGCCATTTTTCGCCTCCTTTGCCTTCAACGCCCGCCAAAGGCCGTTAAACATTGGCTCAAGCGATTATGGCGATAATTGGGTCAAACAAGACAAAAAAAAAAAAAACACCCATTTAGCATTTGACGGCGACCGCCGGCAAATGCTATAATATAGGTAAATTTGGCGGAGGTTTTGCCTCTCCAGTTCGTGTTTAGACGGTTACGGGTTCTTAGCGGTTTCCCACAAGTCTAAACACGAACTCGAGCGGCAGGCCAAAGCCGAACCGCTATGTATCGCTAAAACAGTGCTACTGCATCTATATGTCACAAATGGGTTATGCCCATTGACGATTGCGCGTCCATACCAGCGCTATCGGTGGGGGCAACTGTAATCCTCGGAGGCTAGTCATGTGGTTTAAGAAATTTATCAAGAAAGATGTGCAAACCAAACGCGAGAATCTTTACGTTGATTGCTTCGTAAAAGGTTTAGGCGCATGTATCATTTTTGGGCTGATATGCTTTGTGGCCTATGCTGTAGCATGCAAATTGCTGACGAAATTCGGTGTACTGAATGAGAATTGGTTTTCTATCTCCTACGCCCATGGTGCCGCATTGATTGCGTTATTGTCGTTGGCGGTTGCGGCAATATCCGTATATGTCACGATCAAGGTCAACGAGACCGTAAACTATCATTCCTTTAATACCCAATATGGCGGCAACGATATGCTGTCGGCAATACGCGCTGTTGGCGATGTCGGGCGGCGTTGGACTGCATATTTCTGTGGTTCGCCAGATGGAGCCGGCTTTATTGCTCCGTATGTGTTCACTAGAAATGAAGATTACAATCCTAATGACCGGCTGATCATAAAGAATATCAAATCTTTTGTTGTCGACAATAACCGCTACATGCCTTGGTCCGAGGAAGAAGATCGCGCCCGTAGAATGCTGAAGAATCATTTTTCCCAGGCCCTCGAGCTTTACCGAACGAGAAGGATAGGGAAAAGCGTTTTCCGCAATATTTGCGATAACGATTCATTGAGATTGCTTTTTGAGGTGGTAGAACCCATGGAGGCAATCATGAACGAGGAATACCATTTCAACGTATTCTACGAAATCATGGAGGCCATGAAAGACGAATGTCCTCGGCTCAGGGATATTACCAAGGCGCATGACTATACGCGCTATTATTGGGATGTTCCCAAAGCAAAAGGCGCCGAACCGACACAGAAATCGTGGGTTAAAAGGAACGCTCCTTGTGTCAACGCAAATCCCAATAACACGGCAGGGCAAGAAGCCTCGCAAGAAAACAATCTCAAAAAGTAAGACGAGAGTAAGAAAGGAGTCTGTTTTATGAATAAGACATTGACTGGAATAACTGTTGCGCCTCTGACGCGTTTGTTCACGCTGGGGTTGTGCATTTTCGCAATCGGCCATGCCTGGGCGACGGCACCGACGGCAACGGCAGTGTGGAGAAGCAACCTAGGCGATAGTTACGGGATTAACGGGAAGACATATGCAATAACTCCGTCCGGGGGTACTCTCAATCAAGATGGTACAATTACAGCACCTACAGGTTGGTCATCTGACGTGTATGCACCGTATTTTGATTTCTCTAGCGTAAGTGTTGATAATGTCTCTGTCCTTGTCAAGTATTCTGGACTTACGTTAGCTGACTCTAGAACAGATGCCATCGCCTTTGCTGCTATCAAAGATAGTGCTGGAAATGAAGTTGCAGTGGCAGTTGGAACGTCATCTGCGAATCTGATTGCATATCACTATGGAGCATCTGCACAAGGGCCATCAATAGTTGAATTGAATGCAGTGGGAAATGTTAGTACCGGAACTGGATATATGTTGTTTTCCTATTCTCCTTCTAGTGGTGTGCAGGTTTATATGGGTTCTAGCATTGGTGCACTTAGCGGAGGAACAAATACAGGGGCTCATTGGTCTAATAGGACGGTGAAAAAGCTTTCCATAGGTGGTGATGCTCGCGGCCTATATGGTGATGCTTGCGGTTTCAAGATTGAGGAAGTGGCATTGTTTGTTGGCTCGTATCTTTCAAATACAGATGTCTCCGACTATGTATTCCCAACCGTTATTCCAGTCAGTTTGACGACGACAGATTTGAATACTATTACGGCAAGTTTGGGAAGCGGGGCGTATTTTGCTGCGACAAATACAGTTGTTACTTATGGAACGAGCGATGCCGCACCTTCTGATGCGAGTAAAACGCTTCTCCAAGGGTCAAATTGGGGTGGTACATTGTGGATAAAAGACCAAACCATGACTGAGTTCCAGCCTGGCATATACGGTAACGTCAACTCGACTCTTCGACTTTCCGGCGTATATTGCTATTTCCCGCAAAACCATACTTGCAATGTTCCTGTAGAGCTTAGTTGTGAAGGCACTACTAGAGGATATGGCATGAATGTCTATGATGGTTATTCCCGAGATGCAAGTAGCAATAGGATAATTAAATTTGCCAAAATTAAGGGCGATGGCGAATTGTGGACAAGCAGTGGAGCTGGTACAGTTACAATGCAGGTATGTGACTGGTCTGAATTTACAGGCAAGTTCCAGTTTGTAAATAAGATATTGGTTTTAGGTGATACTGTCCCTGAGTTTAATTCGTTAAACACCGGGGGCTCCATTTATATTTGTGAAGGAAAGTCGGTTAGGATCACCTCCGGCAAGCAATGGAGAGCCGATGGCGGAATTCGCATCGCTGGAGAGCTCAGGGCGGATGGAGTTACATCTACTACATTCAAATCGGACACGAGGCTTACAACAGAAAACAATGGTGTATTGACGCTCATCTCCAACAGCGACACAGATGATTTGGATGTCAACTATTCGATGGTCGGCGGTACTGGCACGATAAGGTTTGAAGGCACAAACTATAGAACAATATCGCGTAGCAACGTCCCGACAGGGCTCATATGCGATAACAGGCTTTCGGCAAATGGATTCATCCACAGAGTTCCTAATAGTACTATGACTATCGGAAGTTTGAAGGGGGATGGTCA
>JAGCFC010000144.1 GCA_017650325.1 Salinivirgaceae bacterium
ACTCGTCTTCAGCCTTTTTCACATATTCGGCTTTCTCTTCCGGATTTTCTATCTTGCTGATATTCTTGCCTTCCAGAATCTCCACCGCGCCTTTTGCGCCCATAACGGCAATCTCGGCCGACGGCCAGGCGTAGTTGATATCGCCGCGAAGGCCTTTCGAACCCATCACAATGTAAGCGCCGCCGTATGCCTTGCGCAGGATGACGGTGATTTTCGGCACAGTGGCCTCGCCGTATGCGTAGAGCAGTTTGGCGCCGTGCGATATGATTCCGTTGTACTCCTGACCGGTGCCGGGAAGGAATCCGGGCACGTCCTCAAGCGTAACGATTGGAATATTGAAGGCGTCGCAGAAGCGGATGAAACGTGCGGCCTTGCGTGCAGCGTTGCTGTCGAGCACACCAGCCATAAACGCCGGCTGATTGGCGATGATGCCCACCGAAGCGCCGTTGAAACGTGCGAATCCGACAATTATGTTTTTTGCAAAATTCTCGTGAACTTCCATAAAGTCGCCGTTGTCGATAATCGCCAGAATGACGTTTTTCATATCGTACGGCTCGTTCGGGTTGTCGGGGATTATCTCGTTGAGCGAATCCTCAAGACGGTTGATTGGGTCGTTGCATTCGAGCAGCGGTGCCTCCTCAAGGTTGTTCTGCGGCAGGAACGACAGCAGACGGCGGATTGCCATCAGGCCTTCTTCCTCGTTCTCCGAAACAAAGTGTGCAACACCCGATTTCGATGTATGTACTTGAGCGCCACCAAGTTGTTCTTCGTTGACAACCTCGCCCGTAACGGTTTTCACAACTTTCGGGCCAGTCAGGAACATATAACTTGTGTCTTTGTTCATAAACACAAAGTCGGTGATGGCCGGTGAGTAAACCGCACCACCTGCGCACGGGCCGTAAATGGCCGAAATCTGCGGAATTACACCCGATGCCAGAATATTGCGTTCAAAAATGTTGGCAAAGCCGGTCAGCGAGTTGACGCCCTCCTGAATACGCGCGCCACCCGAGTCGTTGATGCCGATGACGGGTGCGCCCACTTTCATGGCCATATCCATCACCTTGCAGATTTTCTGCGACATTGTCTCCGACAGCGAACCGCCGAAAACCGTAAAGTCTTGAGCGTAAACGTAAACCACGCGTCCGTCGATGGTGCCGTGGCCGGTTACAACGCCGTCGCCCATAAACGATTGTTTTTCCATTCCGAAGTTTGTGCAGCGATGGCTCACAAACATGTCGAACTCCTCGAAACTGCCCTCGTCGAGCAGAAGGTTGATGCGTTCGCGGGCTGTGAGTTTGCCTTTCTCGTGTTGCTTGTCGATTCGAGCGATTCCGCCACCAAGTTTGGCTTCGGCTCTTTTCTTAATCAGCCCTCCAATTTTGTCTTTATTAGTCATTTTTATGATAGTTATTTCTGATAAACAAGATTTTATGTTTACGCAAGGGCAGAAGCGCCCTTTTCAAACGGCTTTTTAGTTACATATTCTGTGCCAAACCGCCCTCAAACCTTGATTTTTTATTGACAGCAGGCTTTGTCGTGTACAATTCTTTTCCATTTTACTTTAAAGTCCTTAAGGTCCGCAGTTTGCTACTGATGACCAAAATTGTGCCCCTATAAATTTGCACTTTAACGAAAAAGCCTTTTTTTTTGAATGAACTGAACCCGTTAATGATTATGGCTGAAGAACTTATACCGCACCGTGGCAACTACAAGAAATTGCTGTCATATCAAAAAGCGGATGTTATTTTCTGCATCACTTACTATTTTGTTGAGCATTACTTACAGCGTGGTGATCGTACCTGTGACCAGATGATTCAAGCTGCCCGGTCAGGCAAGCAAAACATAATAGAAGGTTGTGCGGCCAGCAGTACTAGCGCTAAAACTGAGATTAAACTTGTGAATGTGGCAAAAGCAAGTTTGCAAGAACTACTCGAAGATTACGAAGATTTTCTGAAGACACGCGGCTTTCGGCAATGGGAAGAAAATTCTACCGAGTTGCAGGCAATGCGCGAATTGGGACGGCAACATAATGATGTTCAGTTCTTTATGGATATGATACGAGTGCGCCCGCCCGAAGTAATAGCCAATATGTGCATTGTGCTTATCAAACAAGCCGACTATTTGTTGTTTAGACAGTTGCAACGTTTGGAAAACGATTTTCTTAACAAAGGCGGCTTTACCGAAAGAATGTATCGGTTACGTTCAAACAATCGTAAGTCATAAAATTTCAATCTATTCTGGCAAATCCTCAACCTCAATGGTGGTAAGCATTTCGGCTGTTAGGTTCGGGGCTTGCGACAGACGGTTTGCTTGTCTTTCAATGGTTTTCTCGAACAAATTGCGAACAAAACGCCCGTTACCAAAACGTTCATCTTTCTCATCGACACATTTTTGCAAATATCCTGTTAATGCGGAGCGCGCTTCATCCGAAATGCAATATTCATTGTTTTTCAAGTTGAACTCGAAAATCTGTAACAGCTCGTCGGCGGTGTAATCGGGGAACTCAATGTAGCGGTTGAAACGTGATTGAAGACCCGGATTTGAATCTATAAACCGTTTCATATCGTTGGTGTAGCCGGCCAGAATAACAACAAGGCGATTTCTGTCATCCTCCATGCGTTTCAAAAGCGTCGATATGGCTTCTTTGCCGTAATCGCTTTGTCCGCCATCTACTAACGAGTAAGCCTCATCAATGAACAGAACTCCATCAAGGGCCGAGTCTATGATCTTGTTGGTTTTTACTGCTGTCTGCCCAACATACTCTGCCACCAGTCCCGAACGGTCGGTTTCAACCAAATGGCCTTTTTTCAATATGCCCAATTCCTGATAGATTTGCGCCACAATGCGAGCCACTGTTGTCTTACCTGTTCCCGGATTGCCAGTGAAAACGCAGTGGTAAGAAACTGGCGGAGTTTTCAGTCCCTTCTCTTGGCGCATCTTCTGAATTTTGATATAATTCGCTAACGAGGTTACTTCTGCTTTTACTGAAGTAAGGCCAATCAGTGATTCCAACTCTTTAGCAGATGATTTAGGTGTTGTTTTTTGGGATTGTTGTCTTCTGCGTTTGGAATCTTCGCCGATTTTCATATCCATTATCTTGTTCAGCCAATTTATCTCGGTTTCTGATATCGTTCCGTCAGCTTTTGCAATAAGCGAGGCATATCGGTACATAAGCACAATGTACTTATCGTGAAGTTGTGCATCATATTCTTTAAGGCACAAGCTGATGCAGAATGGTACATTTTGCTCTTTTAATGAGTTGTTAAGACTATTTAAAAAATCTTCAACAGAATTTTTACATTTTGCACGAATAATGTTAAGTCTCGAATATTCAACATTAATGTCGCCTTTCGAGGTGTACAAAATAGCATAAAGTAGAAGCGCGAGGCCTTCTTTTTTATCTAGTTCTATAGGATGTTCTAACCCGTTGTAACAATTCAGAATATCTGTCAACATATAAAGATGTATTTTATCTTTTGGGTCAGTCATTATATTACCGTTGATTGTAATGTCACCTTTAATATTGTCGGTCATCACCTTAATAAATGCTTCATCGTTAGTTAGTTTGGTGGCAAATTCATAGATTCGCTTGCACAGATACCAAATATCACCGAAATATTGTTCTGGAGTTTGAGTATTGAGTCGTGTAGTGGAGAAGTTTAAGGCTTTGTCTGTTTTTGAAACAACATTGTTGACTTTCATTGATAAATAAGCTTCGTAGAATTTATTGCAAGCGGCATTATTACTTACCATAAATGTTGTACCAAATGGTTCAACACTAATGCCACCATACAATGCGATTGGATATGATGGATTGTAGGAATAGCGCTTGTCAGGTTCTCCATTCTTGTTGACATACTTGTATGTTTGGCCAACAATTTTGGCATCTGAGGGAACAGGTCCATCTTCTTGGAATCGATGTATACTATATAGTAAACTCACATCAGAGTTATTTAAAACTGCAAAATCACTGCTGCTCGCAACAATCACAAAACGAGGATAGAAATAGCAAGTTTTTCCATTAGAAACTGACAAAACAGGTATTTCATATGACAATTGTAACTCATTGAAATACCCATGATAAAAAGTCGTTTTCTTTCTTTTTACAGTTGTTTGTGCAAATGATTTATAGTCATTATTTTTTTCTTCTTCGGTAATAATCCATATTTTATTGCTATTTCGCAAGGTTTTAAATGATTCACAAAAATCGGAGTATAGTTCTTTTTCTTCATCTGATAATTCAGCTATTACATCATAACGTAGTGATTCGGCTTTTTCCTGAATTGTTAATAGTTCATTCCTGTGTTGTTGCAACATTTGCTCAAGTTCTGGCTTGGGGGTCTTTTGTAGTAGATCTTCGTATTTTTTGATAATTGACTTTAACCGTTGTTCAGCTTCTGTTTGCATTAATACCCCAATTTGGTTGTTTAAGATTTTCTTTTTTATCTCATTGGGCTCACATTGCACTAAAGCTTTAAGTTTTTCAATTTGATTTTGTAATGCAGCGTTTGTTTTTGCGTTGTTTGTGCCCGAGCCATATAGTTTTATAAGTAAAAAAATACCAATGATAATAACGATGCCAAAGATTATTAACAAGCTAATATCACCATTGGTGTCGAGTTCGGCTACCAGTTCGGTTGTTGCTTGTTTGTTATTTTGCAAAGCAATTTTTTGTGTGTTTTTATCATTTAATATTGATATACCAGCAACAAACATTATAACACTGAATGTCAGTAGAATCCAAGTGAATGCTTTTAAACATCCTTTGTTTTTTTGATTATTCTGAACTTGTTCCATATGCTAATGCTTTTTATCATTTTTTAATTCTTCCAAATAACTCGCTGTTATCACACCCGAAGGCAATGCTATAATTGCCACTCCAAGAATGGCAGATAGCATACTTATGAAGCGACCTATATTGGTGGTAGGATAAATATCGCCGTAACCAACGGTTGTTAGTGTTGTAGTTGCCCAATAGAGTGCATCGAAAAAGTTTTGAAAATGAGCATTTTCACCACTCAAAGCACCTTCAGCATTAAACATTATCAATGCAGTAACTATTATGTAGAACACTGCTATCATAAAAACAGAAAGCAATGTGGCTCGTTCTTTTCTCAAAACGTTGAAAAGCAACTCGATACGATGTGAATATCGTACAATTTTTAAGATTCTTAAAATCTTTATCAATCTGGTGATTCGTAGTAACCTGAAAGATGGTTTGAACACGCCCACCGATGGCAAAATTGATAGTAAGTCAATAATGGCAAAAAAAGTAAACGGATAAAGTAGAAATGACTTCCACTTTTTATCTCTTTTTAGTTTATAGTCCGCTGTAATCCAGCGTAATAAGTAATCCGCAATAAAAATAACAACTGACACTGTTTCGAAATAGGTAAACACTGTGTTTTTTTCGCGGAACGCCAGCGGCACAATGCTGATAACTATGGTTATCAGCATAAGCCAATCATATAATTTGCTTAAAAACTGACCTTCAGTATCGTGTTCTACTATTTCGAATATTTTACGCCTCATTATTTCTACTTTAAACAACCTGCACAAACCTACTCAAATATAGCAAAAAATGTAAAGAGTATAATCTTGCGTTTCACCAGCGCTGTTCAATCTTTCTTCCTCCAAAACCGCCATTTGCGTTTCGGCTCGGGTTGAGGCATCGAATCAATATCGCTCATAATCGCCTGATAGAAATACTCTTGAATCTGTGTGCGGATGTTCAGTTTTGCCAGCTTGTTGTTGTTCGAGGTGGGGAAGGTGCGGTTGGTCAGGAACACCATGAAACAGTTGTATTTCGGGTCAATCCAGATATAGGCACCGGTGAAGCCGAAATGCCCGTAGCTGTCTTGCGATGCGGCTTCGCAGGTTGGGCCGTCGGGGTCGTATTTTGTGAGAGGCTTGTCGAAGCCTAGGGCTCGGCGGTTGTCGTTGTCGTGGAATGGAGCCTTGGTGAACGTTAGAATTGTCTTTTTGCTGAACAGAGTTACATCGCCGTAGGTGCCGTTGTTGAGCCAGAGTTGGCATAGTTTTGCAAGGTCGTTGGCGTTCGAGAAGAGGCCTGCATGTCCCGATATGCCGCCAATCATAGCCGCCCCTTGGTCGTTCACATACCCCCAGACTGTATCGTGTCGCCATGTGTTGTCAACCTCCGATGGCACTATCTGGCTGCGGCTGAACTTGTTAAGTGGTAGAAAGCATGTGTTGTTCATTCCAAGCGGTTTGAAAATCTCTTCGGTGCAGTAAGTTTCAAAACTCTTGCCGCTTAAATTGCTAACCATCAATGGAAAAAGATAGAAGCCGAGGTCGCTGTACTTGTATTTCGGTCTAATGATAACTGGCGATTTTACAATTTGTGAATATACGGTATCGGCATAATCAGAGCGTAGGAATGTGCTGTCAGTCAGTTTTATACCGAACTGCTCGCTGGAGTCGCTAGCAACAATTTCAGGTTTAATCTGTCTCCCGTTTTCGGTAAGCGTGCATTTGTAAATTGGAATCCAGTTTTTCAATCCTGCCTGATGTGCCAGTATGTCATTGATTTTCAAGTCGTCTTTGTTGCTGTTATTTAGCATTGGTACATATTTAGAAAGCTCGTCGTTGGCCTTGAACTTGTGCTTGTCGTAAAGGCACATCAGCGCGGTGGTTGTGGCAGCAACTTTTGTTACCGATGCAATGTCGTATAAATCAGTAAGTTTTACGGGAGTGGTGCTGTCATAGGTATGGTAGCCGAATGCTCTGTGGTAGATGATTTTTCCGTTCTGTCCGAACAAGAGTTGACAACCAGGCATTACATGGTCTTTAATACTCTGATTTACAAGCGAATCTATTTTGTCATATTCCTTCTTTTCATTCACAACTTTCTCGTTGTAGTCGAGTCGCGTAACCTTTTTCGATAATTTGCCCGCGCCTTTCTGAATCTCCTTGTTGACCGATACAGGGAGGTGTCCGCTGGCTTCAAGGCCGCCGAAAATGGCCTGAGCTGCTGTTTTTTGTATCTCGTCGCACGATTTATAACCCACAAGTGCGGCCTTTAACTTTTTGTAATTGTGCAGTTTGGCAAGCGCGTATGGGTTACCCAAATGAGCCAGAACCACATTGTTGTTTCGGGCCAAAGTATCTATCAATTTCACCGATTCTGGAATCAAGCCGAAGTTTTTCGCCTGCACATCGTTGGTGCCAAGCATGCCGATTATCACGGTGTTGTAGTTTTTCGCCTTTTCAAATACTTGATTTATAACGGAATCGCTAACGTTTGTCGGCACCCATAGAGTGTCCATTTTGCCGTATTGCATTGCCGTTGTCCGAAACATGTTGTCGGGTTGTGAGCCTAACGAGATAGTAAGTATTTTGTTGTTGGGTAAATCGTTGATAGGTAAAATATTATCGTTTTTCAGCATGGTTAGCGACAGGTTGAAAAGCTCTGTCTGCAAGTCGGTTGCTGCCGGAGTGTTCAAATCGGCTATCAGGTTTGTGGTGTCGGTTGGCTGATAGTGGTTGAGTCCTGTCCACGCTTTGGCTTTCAATACTTTAAGACATCTTTCGTTCAACTCATCGATGGTGATTTTCCCATCGGCAATGGCTTGCTCTATCTTATTGATTGCCAGCTCAGGATTCTTTGGAAATAACAGAATGTCGTTTCCGGCCATAAAAGCCCGCACCTCCAACTCGCCCGGCTCAAAAGCGTTTGCCACGCCGCGCATGTTCAGTGCATCGGTGAAAATCAATCCTTTATAACCTATTTTGTTGATTAGCAGTGAGTCAACAACACGTTTCGACAATGTTGATGGCAAGGTTATGTCGGGTTCGAGAGCGGGTATTGCCAAATGGGCAACCAACATTCCGCCCATCAGTTCGGCGGTCTTTTTAAAAGGGTATAACTCAATGTCGTTCAGTCGTTTGATGTCGTGGTCGACCAGGGGCAGGGCAAGGTGAGAGTCAACGTGAGTGTCGCCATGCCCCGGAAAATGCTTTCCAACGGCCAGCACACGCATGTTTTGAAGGCCTGTGGCGTATGCCGATGCACATTCAACCACATGCTTTTTGTCTTCGCCATACGAGCGAATGTTGATAATCGGATTTTTCGGCTCGACATTAACATCGAGCACTGGTGCAAAATTGACGTGGACCCCCAACCGTTGGCATTGGCGTCCGATTTCCTTTCCCAAATCTTGAATTTTATTTATGTCGCCGATGGCGCCAAGAGCCATGGCGCGAGGGTAGTAGAGGGTGCTGTCGAGCCGCATGGCAAGCCCGTGTTCGGCATCAATCGACACCAGGGCCGGTATTGGCAATTCGGCTTGAATCTGGTTGCATAGAAGCGCTTGTCGCACCGGACCGCCCTGCATGAATATTATTCCGCCAAGTTGTAGATTCTTAAATAGTTCTATTGTCTCCTTATTGTAAGTGGTGTCTTTGTTCGAATAGACCGACAGCATTATCAGTTGCGCTATTTTCTGTCTTGTCGACAGTGTATTCAGCACAGAATCAGCCCATTGCAATTCGTTATCGCTATATGCGACAATGCCGGTTTCTTGTGCTTTCGCAATTGTTGATAGGAGTAGAGTTATTATTATTAAAATTTTGAATTTCATCTGTTTGCCGTTTGAATACCAATTCGTTTGCTTGCTGTAAAATTATTGCAAATAAAAAAGAATGGTGGTCAGTGACACGCCATTCTTTCCTATTTTTCTAACAGAATGTTTAACAATGTTCGGTGCTAAATAGCTTTTGCCTTCAATTAGTAAATCAATGAATTAGATTGAACATTCTCCGCCAGCGGATGTTTTTGGGGAATGGTTGGTCCTTGTCCGACGAGAACCAAATCATCGAAGCCTTGCCAACTATGTGGTCTTCAGGCACAAATCCCCAGAAACGCGAGTCGAGTGAGTTGTGGCGGTTGTCGCCCATCATCCAGTAATAGTCCATTGCAAATGTGTAGCTGTCAGCCTTTTCGCCATTTATATATATGGTGCTGTCCTTCACTTGTAGGTCGTTGCCTTCGTAAATGCTTATAATTCGCTGATACAAAGGTAGATTGTCTGTATTCAGACTGATAGTTGCGCCCTTTTGCGGCACCCACAGCGGACCAAAGTTGTCCTCGTTCCAGCGGTAGCGCGGATCGTGAGGGAAGTTGCTGCCATCGTAGCGGTCGCCAGCATTCAAGCGATTTATTTCTTTGATAAAGCGGAAGTTGCGCAGACTCTCAACCATTTCGGGCGTCAGCGGAATCTGATAGTGTCCGGCACCAATTTGGCTGTGGCTGATCTCTTCCATCGAAATGCCCAGTCGCTGTAAAGCCTTGGGGCTGAACGATGTACCATCGGTAATAATTTCGTAGCGGTATTGCTTGATACCGATTTCCTCTTGCGGCTTTCCGTTGATATATAATTGACCGTCAACTATTTTGAGCGTATCGCCAGGAATTGCCACGCAGCGTTTGATGTAGTTTTCGCGCTTGTCAACAGGGCGGTAGCCGATGGTGTAGTACTGACGGATTTTTTCGCGGCCGTAGTCGCGCACCAGTTGATGGTAGCTTGGTGCCTGATTTTCAAGACAAATTGTATCACCTTCGGGGAAGTTGAACACCACTACATCGTTGTTCTTAATCTTGCGAAATCCGGCCATGCGTTTGTACGGGCGCTCCCAAACATCAGTAAACGAGCGCATTGTGGCGGTAAACGGCATTGTGTGATGAACAAACGGCACGGCAATAGGCGTCATAGGCTTGCGCGGACCGTAAGTGTACTTATTCACAAACAGATAGTCGCCAACCAACAGTGATTTTTCCATCGACGATGTTGGAATTGTGTACGCCTCGAACAGGAACGTGCGGATGAGCGATGCCACAATCACGGCAAATATCACAGCGTCAATCCATTCCACAGTTTTGGTCTGCTTCTCAACGCCTTTTTTCTTCCAAAAAGCCCAATGCACTTTTTTGGTGATATAGACATCGAAAATCACCGGAATACCCAACAGCCACCACAGACTGCCGTTCCAGATAATCCACAAAATGTAGATTACAATGGCGATGCTGAATTTTATAATGTCTTTTTTAGACGGCTTTTCCATTGCTTATCGTTTTAATATTGAATCAAATACGTCTTTCATACTGTAAATGCCTTTTTTGCCGGCCATATATTCGGCAGCAATCACAGCGCCCAAGGCGAAGCCTTTGCGGTTGAATGCCTCGTGGCGGATTGTAATCTCGTCGGCTTCCGAACGGTAGAAAACCTCGTGAGTGCCAGGCACTTCGCCAATGCGTTCCGATGTTATCGGTAATTCATTCGGCTGACAATCAGTGTTTTTTACCCACTTGTCCAAACGCGGATTGATGTTCACAATATCCTCGCCCAAAGTAATGGCTGTGCCGCTTGGAGCATCCAGTTTGTGTATGTGGTGTATCTCGTTCATTCTCACAGAGTAATCGGGAAATCCGGCCATCATTTCGGCCAGTTTGCGGTTCAGTTCGAAGAAGAGATTTACGCCCAGGCTGAAGTTCGAAGCGTAAAGGAATCCGCCGTTCTGCTTGCGGCATTCTTCCTCAACCATCGGACGTTTGTCGAGCCAACCCGTGGTGCCAGTAACCACCGGCACACCAGCCTTGAAGCACTTCATATAGTCGTCGACAGCCGATTCGGGGAAAGTGAACTCGATGGCTACGTCTGCTGTTTTAAACTTCTCGCTTTCAAGGTCTTGCAGGTTGTCCTTGTCGATGGTCAGCACAACATTGTGCCCTCTTTTCACGGCAATGGCCTCAATCTCGTGGCCCATCCGTCCGTATCCGATAATCGCTAATTTCATTCGTTTATGCTTTAATGTAAATTTTGTGCAAATGTTTGTCGAATTTCGATAACAATCAAACGAATGAAGAAAAAAACTATTGTTGTGTTACAACACTTTTATCAACAGATTAGGTGAAAATGAAAGGAGGGGGGGCAATGAGCAGTGAGCGGTGAGCAATGAGCGATGAGCAGAGAACCATGAACCTCTAACTCTTAATTCTAAATTCTGAATTCAAAATTTTAAATCCGTCACCCCACAAAAAAACCGCTCCCTTGTCAGAGAGCGGTTTTCATATTGTACCGTCAAAAAAGAGTTCGTAGTTATTTTACCGATTTAACAACGGCTTCGAAAGCCTTTGGTTGGTTCATTGCAAGGTCGGCAAGGACTTTGCGGTTGATTTCAACATTGGCTTTCGCCAGTTTGCCAATAAGTTCCGAGTATGACAACCCGAATTGGCGAGCGCCGGCATTGATACGCTGAATCCACAAAGCGCGGAACGAGCGTTTTTTATTGCGACGATCGCGGTAGGCGTATTGTTGGCCTTTTTCAAAGGTGTTTTTGGCAACGGTCCACACATTGGCGCGGCCAAGGAAATTACCTTTGGTTTGTTTTAAGATTTTCTTCCTTCTTGCTCTTGAAGCTACGTGATTTACTGAACGCGGCATAATTTTACAATTTTAGGAATGGTTAGCGTTCCTCTCCTTTAGGAAACTTCGACAGCTAATACATTCGCGGTTAAACAATTAAAATTTTAATTTCTTTTTAGGCTTATCTCATTGCCAAGCAAAGCTTGATGTTCTTAACATCGGCTTTGTCAACGGTTGTGAAATAAGTCAGGTTACGCTTCTGCTTAGTACCTTTCTTTGTCAGAATGTGTCTTTTGTAAGCGTGTTTTCTTTTGATTTTTCCGGTGCCTGTGAGTACAAATCTTTTCTTTGCGCCGGAATTGGTTTTCATTTTAGGCATAACTGTTCAATTTAAAACAAAACTTATTTTTTCTTTTTCGGTACAATAGTCATTATCATTCGTTTACCCTCGAGAGTCGGCAACTGCTCAACCTTTCCGTAGTCTTCCAACTCGTTGGCCAGTCGCAGCAGCACCAGTTCGCCTTGGTCTTTGAACAGGATTGAACGGCCTTTGAAGAACACGTAAACCTTCACTTTGGCGCCTTCCTCAAGGAACTTGATGGCGTGGTTTTTCTTGAAGTTGAAGTCGTGCTCGTCAGTCTGCGGCCCGAAACGGATAACCTTGATTACAACTTTCGAAGCATTGGCTTTCATTTCTTTCTGCTTCTTTTTCAGAGCGTAAAGAAATTTGCTGTAGTCAATCGCCTTGCAG
>JAGCFC010000145.1 GCA_017650325.1 Salinivirgaceae bacterium
CTGATAAGCGTCGACGACATTCTCTCGCCCATTGAGAGCAGTTTGGCGCGGGTGCGGTCAGAGCACTCGCTTAAGAACTTCACGCTCTGGCAAATTTTGTTGGCTTCAGAGCAGCGGTCCTTGATGAATTCAGTCATTGCGTTTTTTTGGTCGTCGGCCACCAGTTCGTTTATTATTTCGATGTGGCGGCGGCGAATCTCGTCGATGAACTCTGTGTACTGGTCAGAATTCTCGAGCGCGGCTTTTGCGCTGTTTTCCAGCAGGTTGGTAACGCCCTGCAAAGCCGACACCACAACCACCAAATCCTGTTTACCGTATCGGCCCACTATTTTGGCCAGTTGTTCAATGCGTTCGGCATTGGCAACCGATGAGCCGCCAAATTTTAATATCTGCATAATAAATTGATTTTTAATAGATTAGTAAAATACTTGTAAAATTGCTGAAACCACATATCACATTCGACCCCCGCAAGGGGTAGTGGTTGTGGTCGAAGGAATATAGGCGATTGTGCACCGCGTCGATGGTGCGCCCGTAGTGGAAATCCCTCTGTTTATGTTGTTTAGTACAAGCATTTATTCTCTCTTTTTTGAGTAGCGCAAAAGTAGAAAATTGTTGGAAAAATGAAACATTGTTGACTGCTATATTTTTAGATGGCTCAATTGCCAAATTCGATGTTGGTGAAAGGCCGCAAAGAGCACGTATTTATATTATTCGAAAAATAATTATCGAAAAACGATAAAATTTTTCTGTTTTTTGTTGCGAATATCAAAATTTAATTATTTTTGCGCAGTAATTATTTATCGTTTAACAATAAAAAACTTACTACTATGAACAAAAAACTAAAAATCTATTCAGGAATGTTCCTGTTTTCAATCCTGTTCGTTGTTGTCTTTGACGTATTCATATCGGCGGACAGACCAATCTCTTTTCACCGTAAGGTTACTACTACCGCTACTACGGTTATTACCAATTCGATGGGCAAAAATGACACAATTATTTCGTCCTACAGTAGCCATTCTACTAACGATATGATGCGTATGTCAATTGAGCGTAATGCCAACCCGTTGGTTACAACCAAAAACGACACCACCTATCAGGTTGTCACCGATTCATTGGGTAATATTGATACGGTTGGCAGGGCTATTAACACTTTTTCGCAATGCACTTACAGGTCGTACACGGTGAATTTGCGAAAACTTGGTAATGACAATACGCCGCCATTTATTTGCTTTGCAAACTCAACCGCGAAAGGTGTGATTGACATTGAAAAAGCGAAAATCAGCATTTCTTCACCCAAACAAAATGTAGTGGTAATAATGGTTTTGTGTGTAATAGTTGCCCTTGTTTTACTTGTAGGTTTGATATGGGTTATCCGACTGATTGTAAGGGTAATTAGAAACGTTCGTAAGGGGAATATCTTTGTGTCGCAGATGACGGTCGACCTTGAGCGTTTGGGCATTCTGATGACAATATACTTTGCTATCGTATTCATTGGTCAGATATATGGCTACATTATGACTTGCGATATCAATATAGAGAATTATCAGGTGGTTTTCGGCCCGATAAATGGTCGCGCGTGGCTGATTGCAGGCACAGGGCTTATGCTTTTGTCGCAGATATTCAGTATGGGCAAAGATTTGAAAGAAGATGTTGATTTAACCATTTAACTTATAAAACTTACTACTATGAACAAAAAACTAAAAATCTACAGTGTGTTATTTGTTGTTGTCATCATTGTAATGTTGGTAACAAGTGTTTTCAAATTTGAAAAGACCTCAGCACTAGGGTTTAGTGAAGAGAAACTAGAAGTGACTAATCCGCCTGCTGGATTCACTCCAATCATCGATACTCTTGGCAATGGAACGGTGATAACTCACAATCGTTCAACCTTCTCATACGAGGTGAATGTTGTGCCCAGAAAACACCCGGAGAACAAAGAACTGGTATCTACCGTCAGATTTCCGGCCGCTGTCAGCAATCAAACCTATCTGGTTAAGATGCAGAAGGTGAAACTTGAAGTGCCTACCGAAGAAAACAAAATTGGCAGTTTCCCTATGTGGTTTGGTAGTATTACAGGTTCACTTACGCTTGTAGTTATTGTTTGGATGTTGTGTATTGTGCTCCAAACCATCAGTCGTATTCGCAAGGGAGAGATTTTTGTGGCCGATGTGTCGCGGAATCTCGAGAAAATCGGCTTTATGTTGAGCGCAATCTATCTGATTGAATTGATTACATCTTACACCATCACAAAGTATTTTATCAATCACATAATACTGGCTGGTCACTATATTGTGTTCAAGAACGAATGCAACATTATGTTCCTTCTCACAGGCATTGCCCTGCTGATTATCTCGCAGATTATCTTGATGGGCAAAGATTTGAAAGAAGATGTTGATTTAACTGTTTAACTGCTTGATATTATGAGTATAATAGTGAATCTGGATGTGATGATGGCCAAACGCAAAATATCGTCGCAGGCGCTGGCGGAGCAGATAGGCATTACGCAGGCAAACCTGTCGCTGCTTAAAACTGGCAAGGTGCGGGCAGTCCGCTTCTCAACTCTCGATGCTATTTGCAAAGCCCTGGACTGTCAACCTGGGGACATTCTTGAGTTCAAAGACGACGAACCAATTGAGTAAAACACTTTAAACAACTAACTCTCGAAAAGCACGGAATCGTAAAACATTTCGTGCTTTTTGCTTTAGCCAACAACGACTAAATCCATTGGAATGTCGGTCTGTTCGGTGGGTATTTGGCTGAAAAGCTGACAACTATATGCCGCGCCGATTTTGTATGCCTTTGAGTTGGCAAGCAGGCGGTCGTAGAAGCCGCGGCCGCGCCCCATACGGTTGTTTTGCAGGTCGAAAGCTACGCCTGGCACAATAATCACTCCAATGGAAGCAATATCGTTGAGTTCAGGCCCCGTTGGTTCAGGAATCCCGAAAGCGCCTTTCCTCATATTGCCGATGCCGGTGTATTGTCTGAAAATCAAATCGTCGCCAACCACCACGGGCAGCCAAATCCGTTTTTTGTTGTACCATTTCTCGATGAACCGACTGGTGTCAATCTCATCGTTGAGCGACCAATAAACGGCAACATCCTCCGCAGCACCAAATTCTTGAAGTTGTTCTATTTTCGCAAACACGGCATCGGCTTGCCGCTGTTTCTCGCTGTCGGCCAAGTGCGCTTTCATCTGGCTCACAAGCCGCCGCAGCGATGGTTTGTCAAGAATTTTTATCTGCCCTTTCATTCCAATCGGTTTTGGGGATGAAGATATTGGTTTTACCGATTTGTTGGTCAGTTTGCCACCGATTCGTACATTTGCGGCAAATTTTAGATATGAATTATACTGGTTTTCTGGTTGGTGTTTTGGCATTTTTGTGTATCGGGGTGTGCCACCCATTGGTTATCAAGACAGAATACTATTTAGGGCGACGTTTTTGGAAGGCTTTTTTTGCCGCAGGGCTGGCACTTTCTGTTTGGTCATTGCTGTGTGACAGCGATTTGATATCGGTTATTGTCGGCAATATCGGCTTCTGCTTTTTCTGGTCAGCTGTTGAAGTTGTAAAGCAGCATAAGCGAGTTTTGTTGGGGCGGGCCAAACGCAATCCGAACCGCGTTTATGAGAGCCTTGCACTTTTGGCAGTTCCGGCAGCGTGCAGCTTGAATTATAGTGGTTTGATTGCCGGTTTCGCGACATTCTTGATGATGGCTATCGGCCATTTGGCTTGCATTTGGGGCGAATATTGGTTTACCAAGCGATGCTGGCCCGCATTTCTTGTTGTCGGGTTGTCTGGCATAGCGGTGTCGCTATTCGTTGATAATCTTGTTCTGTCAGTAATTGCTGGTGTTTCGGGATTCATTTTCCTTTGGGGAATCGGCGAAGTTATAGAGCAGGAAAAGCGTGTTGCCAAAGGTTGGTTTCCGAAGCGCAAAACAGAGGAATAAGCAGTCTGACAATTTGAGTCATTTGTGCTCATCAAAACAGGGACAAAAAAAGCCTATCGCATACCGATAGGCTTTTTATTATGTCAGAATTTGTTTCTAGAAATTGAACTCCAGACCTCCATTCAGAGTCATACGCATGTAAGGTTTTCCGTAGTTGGTCTTGACAATTCCGCGGAAATAGATGTAATATTCTGGAGTTAAAGTTAATGCAATGTGTTTGGCAATCTTATACTTGCAAAGCAATTGCACGTTGCCGCCCAAAATATGGTTGGGGTTTTCGAATGCAATTTCATTGTAGTTGTAATAGCTCTTTCTACGAGGGCTATGTCCTAATGGATTGTCAAAAGGCACTTTAAAGTTCTTCGATTCCCTATCGATGTTGAATTCCCATAAAAAGCCTGGTGAAACAAAAACTTTCCATTTTTCGCTTTCGGCAATTTTATAGTCGAACCTAAGGTTTACACCCATGTTCCAAACCTTTACTCTAGTCTCATAAATCTTGCTTGTAATTTCATTAGACATTCTAGTGGTGTCCCAAAGAGCTTTGTAATGGAATTCCTCATGCTCAACTTCGAAACGGAATCTTGTTTTTTCAGATGTGCGTATACCAAAATCGATGGCTACATTGTAACCCGGAATTCCGTTTTTGAATGTTTGTCCCCAATGATTGGTGTCTTTCCTATATCCGTTGATATTGTTTACAACACCACCATTGATGCCAAGTGTTATGTATTCTTCGGTTTGTGCGTTTGAGGCCGAAACAGCCGAAACAAACAGCAATACAAGTAATGCTAATCTTTTCATCCGTATATTTTTTGATTGGCTTCTATCTCCAAAAAGCCGTTGCAAAACTATAATAATAAATTAAACCTCCATCAAATTTCCGTCATAGTTGGGATTTTTTGACACATATAATACGTGGCATGTGGGGCTTTATTGTTTTATACGGATGTTTGGATAAGTATTCCGGTTGGTTTTCATCTCTTATTGTCCCCAATGTCACCCTATTATTCCAAAATTAGTTGTCGGACTCATGCTTGTTCTATTGCGAATAATAATTGTCTTATAAATTTCTACCTTTACCGCATCGCCGTAGGCATACATTTTGCTTATGCCGATGGCAATAAATCCGTAAATATTATGAAATTACTTGAAGGAAAAGTGGCGCTGATTACTGGCGCCGGGCGGGGAATAGGCAAGGGCATCGCCCTCAAGTTCGCCGAGCAGGGCGCAAATCTGGCGCTCACTTGCACATCGCTTCGCGATGAGGTGTTGAAGTTTGAAAACGAGTTGAACCAGATGGGAGTGAAGGCTAAATTCTACGCCTTCGACGCATCGGATTTCGAGGCATCGCAGAAATATGTTGCCGAAATTGTTGCTGAGTTCGGCCGCATCGACATTCTGATAAACAACGCAGGAATCACCCGCGACGCCGCTCTCAAGCGCCTCACTGAGGAGCAGTGGGACGACATTATGCGCGTCAATCTGAAATCGGTGTTTTGTATGACCAAAGCCGTTCAACCAGTTATGTGGAAGCAGGCTGGCGGCTCAATCGTCAATATGAGTTCGGTTGTGGGTGTTCGCGGAAACGCCAACCAGTGCAACTATGCGGCTTCGAAGGCAGGAATCATCGGTTTCACCAAGTCGGCGGCTCAAGAGTTGGGTGCCCGCAACATCCGTTGCAACGCCATCGCTCCAGGCTTCATTATGACCGAAATGACTGATGTTCTGCCAGATGCGGTAAAAGACGAGTGGATGAAGAAGATCCCGATGCGCCGTGGTGGCACACCCGAAGATGTTGCCAATGTGGCTGCATTCCTCGGCTCCGACCTCTCAGCATACGTTACTGGCCAGGTTATCAACGTGTGCGGTGGAATGCTCACCTGATAGCCATACTGGCATCAGACTATGACACAGTTCGTTGTGCCGATACTGATTGGCTTGCCCGTGGCCGCCGCCGTGGCGTGGTGGCTCTATTCGGGCGAACGCGCCAAATCGCAGGCCGACAAGCGGCAGCGCGCCGTTTTGGCGGCTTTGCGTTTTGTGTCAGTGCTTATGCTTTGTCTTCTTGTGGCTGGCATAACGCTGAAAATCAGTCATAAGCAGGTACAACATCCGATTGTGGTGTTGGCTCATGACAACTCATCGTCAATTGTCGCCAATGCCGATTCGGCCTGGTACAGAACCAGTTATATCGAGCAAATCGAAAAACTTAAGAAGCAACTGAGCGGCAAATTCGAAGTCCGCTCGGTTGTTTTTTCTGATAAAACAACTGAAAACGAGCCGATTACCTTCGATGGCCAAACCACCAATCTGTCGTCGGTGTTCGACTATGTGCAGACAAATTTCTATGGCGAAAACGTTGGCGCGGTTGTGATTGCTTCCGATGGCATTGTAAATCAAGGCGCTGAGCCGCTCTACAAGGCTGCCGCGTTTAACAAACCCGTTTACACCATCGCTCTCGGCGACACGCTGCCGCATCCCGATTTGTCGATTGACCGCATTGTGGCCAATAAGACGGCCTTCCGTAATTCCCGTTTCCCGATTATGGTTTCCGTCAAGGGCGAAAAAGTGCCTTTCGGGAATTATCAACTTACAGTCAGCGAGGGCGATACGGTTATTTCGAGCCGCACAATCGCCATCAATTCTGATTTTGTTTACCAGAAGGAACTTTTTTATATCGACGGGGCTAGCGAGGGGCTGCACCGTTACGATGTGCGGATTGATGTGCCTGAAAATGACGCCAATAGGCAGAACAACCGTCGCAGCGTGGTTGTCGATGTCAGCGACAAGCCAATCAATGTGCTTCTGCTGCAAAACGTCTGGCACCCCGATGTGTCGGCTCTTGTGCAGGTGCTGGCTAAAAATGAACGTTATAACCTGACAGTAAGGAATATAGCCGATTTCAACGGCCGCCTTGATGATTATTCGCTGCTCATTCTGCACCAGTTGCCGTCAAGCAAAAACGGGGCGAAAAAAATTGTTGAGCAGGCGCGTGAGGCTGAAATGCCGATGCTGATAGTTGTTGGCAATCAGACCGATATGAAACTTTTGCGCTCTCTTGTGCCCGCTGTGGGCATTGAGCAGAAGCGAGGCGGCAATGATGACGCCTATCCGTTGCAGAATGTTGATTTTCAACTTTTCAAAACCGATTTCGATGTCACTCAGACCGCGCTTTTCCCGCCATTGAATGTGCCTTACGGCGATTATAGCGTGGCGCCTGCGGGACAAGTGCTTTTCTATCAGAAGATTGGCTCGGTTGGCACGCAAAAACCGCTGGTTTATTTCGTGACATCGGGCACACAAAAAATCGGCATTGTGAGTGGCGAGGGGCTTTGGCGTTGGCGTCTGACCGATTATGTTTCTAACGGCTCGCACAGCGTGACCGATGAAATTGTCACTAAATCAGTGCAATATCTCTGCAATAACGAGAAAAAAGACCGCCTTGAGGTTACGGTTGCCGATGTGGTGCCGATGCACCGCGAAGTTCTTTTCGACGCAATGCTTTACAACCTATCGATGGAGCCTGTCACCACCGCCGATGTCAGCCTGGAGGTTACTGACCAGGCAGGAACGCGCATCAAATCGGCGTTTCAACCTTCGGCCACGGGCTATACTCTCAATATTGGCCGCAAGCCTGCTGGCCGTTACAACTACACAGCCACCGCCACTTTGGGCGACGAGGTGCTGACGCGCCGCGGACAGTTTATGGTTGTTGAGGAGTCGGCCGAGATGGCCAGCCTGCAAGCCGACCATAGCCTGCTTTTCCGCCTTGCCGACAGTTACGGCGGCAAAATGTTCCTGCCCGACAATCTTGATGGCTTGGCTGATGCAATCACCAATAATAAGGAAATTGCTGATACGGTGATTGTTACCTCTCGTTTGCTCCGCATTATCGACCTTCTTCCAATTCTGCTGATTGCGCTTGCATTTTTATCGGCGGAGTGGTTCCTGCGGAAGTTTTGGGGAATGGCCTGATTCAATTCCATTTTTATCCATATCTGAAGAAATGTAGAATCGAATAATGTTCGCAAAAATGTGAACATTTATATTTTTTATTATTTTTGCGATATGATTGTTGTATTTGAACAGGAATATCTGCAAGAACTCTACACAGAGGGCAAGGCCAGCGACAAAAAGCATTGGTTTCAGCCGCAGATTGTGGCTAAATACATCAAGGTAATTAACTTGATGAAACAGCAGACTGATGTGTTGGGGCTCGCAAAATACGGCTCGTTGCACTACGAGAAACTACACGGCGACAAAGAAGGTTTGTCATCGGTAAGGGTAAACGACCAGTATAGAATTGAGTTTGCAGCACATTTTGAAGACGAAAAAACGATTGCAACAATTTGCAGCATAACTGAATTGTCGAACCATTATAAATAGCAAAGCAATGACAACACTTGCAGGTATAAATCCGAAAATGATAGCAAATAATCTGAAGCCGTTCGTGGCCACGCATCCTGGTGAGGTGCTGAAAGACGAATTGGAGTATCGGAAAGTTTCTCAACGTGGATTAGCCAAAGAGTTGGGGATTTCATATTCGGCTCTTAATGAGGTTCTTAATGGCAAGCGGGCGCTAAATACGGAACTCGCTATGATGATGGAAGCCGCTCTTGGTGTTGATGCCGCTCCGCTGCTTGCTATGCAAAACGAATATGATATGCTGATGGCTGAACGAAACGAGTCGTTTATGGAAAAACTTAAACAAATCAGACGAGTGGCCGCGATGTTTTAACTTTTACAAGCCTCACATCTCCAATCATTTCCTCGCTTTCAATCGTGCCTTCAATTTTAGGTGGCGTTCATCGTGTTCTGCATCACCTGCTCCAACTTTGTCTCGGCTTCAATTTGCGCAGCATACGTGGCGCTCAAATCGCCAAGAACCTGCCCGAACTGATTGAACTGGTTGCTTATGGCTTCCAGCCCAGCCGCAAAGGCCGCAAAGTTGATTTTTTCGTTTTTAAGGTCTATGGTGCTTTTCTTGACCTTGTCAAGCGCTTCGGCAAATTCTTGAGCATTAACGGTTATGGTTTTAATGGAACCATCATCTTCAATTATTACCTTTACTGAAACATTTTCGCTCATAATTGTAACCCTTTAATGTCTTTTTCCGTATTTTTCAGAAAACTTATTAGTTATGTTGACCATTTTAGCAATCGGACCATTCGCAAAAGCCATCGCTACAGTATTTGGGTGGATTATATCCATTGGTGCTTGTGTTTTGGCTGCTTGGACGGCTGTTGTTATTGTGGTTTCTTTGTTCAAAACACTTAGGGGCGATAATGACAAATGGCTTTGCCCTTAAAACTGTTCCCCTCCTCATTTAACCTCCATTTAACCCTCATTTAAATCCTGGTTCAAACTCTCGAGCCATGCCTCGGCGTAGGCGTCTTTCTCTGGTGTGCGCTCGTTGTATCGGTAGAAGTTGTCCTCGGGCACGCCGTTCGATATTACTTCATAGAGGCCGTTGGCAAGTTCCTCGCGGGTTTTCGGAATCACCTTTCCCAACTCGCTGATGCTGTCCTTCATCTGACCAAACTGCTCCTCGTTCAGCCCCGCCATTGTATTGGCAGCACGCATCGACTTGTCGAACGAGTTGAACGATTCAGCAACCTTTTGGATTTGGTCATTGAGTCCCCCGACAATTTGATTAAGAGAACTAAAAACCACTGCGGATGCTCCCCAACCGTTCAATTTTTCAGGCACTTTTTGTGCTGACTGAACAACTTCTTTGATTGCATCGTCAAGGTTGGCAATAGATGCTGTCATTTTTTTAATGCTACCGTCTTTGCCAAGAATTTCGACCTCTAATGAAACTTTATTGCTCATATTGCGTATGTTTGAGAAAAACTAATTATGGGAACGCTTTATACAATAGTAACCTTTGTTTTAGCAGCCATCTTCTGCATTCTTCTGCTTATAGCAGGCAATCACATGGACGGAAGCGAAGACTTTATCAAGCGAATTACCCGTCTTTAACCTCCCTTTAATCCTCATTTAAATCCTGGTTTAAATTATTGAGCCACGCCTCGGCGTAGGCGTCTTTCTCTGGTGTGCGCTCGTTGTACCGGTAGAAGTAGTCGAGTCCCGTTCCAAAGTGCTCGCCGTTCAGCCTCGGCATTTTGTATTTCAGAAATTCGGCCAGCGTCTTGGTGGCGTAGTGGTCAATCCAGCAGTCGTATTCATCCAATGTTATCAGTTGGTTGTTGGTCATTAACGGCCCCAGATAGTTGCAGTCGCAGTAAGGCACTGTAAACAGTGTCTCGTCGAGGGCGAACGACAAGGGATTGATGGCCCGCATTTCGGGACGGCAGCGCAGAATGGTTTTGAAAATGAAATGGTCGGTTGTGGCCACCTCCTCTGTGAGCCGTTCCTGAACAGGCACGCTCTCGTCGCCCTCAACAATTCCGCTGTCGCCAATCACGTGCCAGTTGAACAGCATGGCGTCGAACACTTCGGCCGTGCCGCCCGTCATATCCACAACAAGAAGGGCTACAAGCCCGAAATGCTGGCCGATGAGCCTGTGCGCGAACTCATTGAGGCAACCAACAAGGCTCTTGTTGAGCCGCTGCACCGCCTGGCATTGAACGAGGAGGTGTCGTTCGACCTTCAGACTGCGCTTGAGCAAAACACCTTTGTGTTCAGCGGTTTCAAAACCCACCACGAACTCACCGAGGCCGCACAACTGCTTAAAGGCGACGATGGCCGATTCAAACCCTTCAGCCAGTTCCGCACCGACATTCAGGCGCTCAACCAGAACTACAACGGCAACTATCTGCGCGCCGAGTACAACTTTGCCACCGCCAGCACACAAATGGCAGCCAAATGGCAGCAGTGGGCCGAGGACGGCGACGAATACAACCTGCAATACCGCACCGCCAACGACGACCGAGTGCGCGAGGAACACACCGCCCTGCACGGCACAACCCTGCCGCCCAGCGACCCGTTTTGGGACAGTTATCTGCCGCCCAACGGCTGGAACTGCCGCTGCACCACCGTGCAAGTGCTCAAATACAAGTACCCCGAAAGCGACTCTGCCAAAGCCATTGCCGCCGCCGCAGGTATTACTGACACGCCCAAAAAGCAGATTTTCCGCTTCAATCCTGGCAAGCAGATGAAGGTGTTCCCACCAAAGCACCCATACCTGCCGAAAGGGTGCGGAAACTGCGGACGCACGCTGTTGAGCTACAACCCGAACAGTGCGCAGTGTCGGGCGTGTGAGGCTCTCAAGAAAATCGAGGAAAAGCCTCGTGGACCATTCGAGATTGAAGGCAAACACTACGGCAAAACGTGGACATTGGAATATACCAACCCAAAATCGCACGGCTACATTGTGAGAGAAGACGGACACGGCGCCGACGAAGCCACGCAGAACATTAAAAGCGCCACACCGCTTGCAAACAATGGCTTTAAGGTTGAACTGATAAAACAAGAGACAATCAAAAAAGATGGCCACAAAAAGAAAATCAAGACGCGCGATGCCAACGTGAACGACGAAAAATGGGAATTCAAGTACACCGCTGAATATGAAAACCTTGCAAAATCAATCGGAACAAAAGCGGGGCAGGTTGTAGAACAGGGGGCAGATGTGATGTTGATTGACATTTACAAAAACAAAACCTACGGCGATTACCTTGTTATTGCAGGCGTGAAAAATGCATTCAAGTATAATTCCAAACTGCAAAAAATATGCGTAATGATTGAGAGTGGGGATTATTTGCTTGTTGATAGAGTTGGGTACGAAAAAGGCACGTTTGTTAAAGACATAAAAAAATGGCTAACCCCGTAGGACTAACCATTCCGTGCAAGCACCGCAGCACTTACACCCGTCAATTCAATGACATTGCAAATATATAAAACTTTTAATACACCAAAACAATGAAAAGCAAAATCAGCAACAACAACAGTGGCACAATCCACACAGTGGTAATACCTGCCTTGCAGCCAGCGAGACAACCCCGCCGACAAAACTGGCGAACCCGATTATTGTTAAAACTCTGTAGAAGAAAAGCCAAAATTCTACGCGCCGTTGTAATCTGTCGAGGCTTTTTTTGGTTAAAGTTTTGGCTGCAACCTTCGCTGCAAACCGATAGCGAATCTCTGCAATCAGACTTGCGCAACCTAAAGCGGCTGCTGAAGAAAGGACGCAAAGTGCGAATAATGTATATATCCACTTGGTTAGGGTGGTTTCTGATGTTCCGTCCAAAGTCGCCAGAAGACCAAGCAGCGCACACGCTCCAAAGAGAATTTGTTTCGCAAATTCACGCTTTGCAGAATTGTTTTCATTCTCTGCGAATTGTAGGCTATTGAACGCCTTGTCGTCATTTTCTCTGTAATCCATAATCAAAAGTTTTTAACCACCTCAAAACTAACAATTATATGAAACGCTTTTTTTTCGTTGCCGCCGTGTTCGCACTTATAGCCATTGAAACCTGGCTGCTTGCACGTCACGAGCGCCGCAAAAACCACTTCAATTAATCAGTCAATCCATTAATCAGTAAATGCTATGTCCGACGACTTCACAAAACGCATTGTCCGCGATATTGCGGTGGACCTCACCGACGAGTTCGACAAGAACTTCGAGCGGCAGGGGTTCTTTGTTTGGTGATTTTGTGTTTTATCCGCCATATAAAATCGTTACAAGCCTCACATCCCCAATCATTTCCTCGCTTACAATTGTGCCTTCAATTTTTGGTGCTGCAACGCCGCCACCTAATGTTGCCGTGCCTTTGAAAATTAATGCCTCGTCCCATAAGCCAGCGTCGATGAACGATTGCAGCAGGCGCGTTCCGCCCTCAACAATCAGTTGGTTGATTTGCGCGTCGTACAGCCGCTGCATTAGCGCGGGCAGCATTGCGTCGCCCCACGGCAGCAGAACGTTTTGCAGATTTTCGGTGCCGTCGTTGTTGATGGTGTTCAACCGCCA
>JAGCFC010000146.1 GCA_017650325.1 Salinivirgaceae bacterium
AAGATTGCATAACTGATTTTTTCGGCTTCAAAATTGACAATGCGCCCGTCGCGCTTGCAGATTTTGATTGACGGCAGATTTAATTTTGCTTCCATTGTGGTAAAAATATAATGTTGTGTTATAGTTGCAGATTATCACAAAGCACTGTGGTTCATTCTTTTAAACCGATGTCTCAAGAAGAAGAATGTGGTTTTGTGAATCACCCTTATAAAGGAATGAAACTGCTGTCAAAAAAAATAGAGCAATCAGAATCCACTTTTAAACAGGGGGGTGTTCATTATGGTTGAGAAGGCGAAAACAGAACAGAAAGAAATCGACTAAAGTCTTATAATTCAAATTGCTGTAAGTTTTGCCAAATAATCATAATGCGGGCCTGCGACCATTTTTTCGCACGAGAGGCCACATCTGAAAGCGTGTTGTTTCAGTGTATCGAAATCGACAAACAGCCATTTGAACGGTTGTGAGCGCAACTGCTTGTATCTCACCTTGAAAAGCATCTCGCCGTAGTAGTCGCCATTTAGGTCGATAGCGCAGCTGCCGTCGTCTTCCATATATAGATAAATCAAATCGGATGAGTCGAGAATAATCTGTCCTCCACTGGCTAACAGCGACTTACATTTGTTTAGGAATAATGGCAATCGGTTAATAGTGCCGCACATTCCAGCGCCGTTCATCAGAAATAGAATGGTATCAAATGGCTGCTCCGGCTGGTAATCGAAAAAATCGGCGGCTTCGGCTTTCAACCCTCGTGCTTGCATAACTTCAACAGATAGCAACGAGTTGTCGATAGAGGTAACATCAATGCCTTTTTGCTGCAAACAAACGGAATGCGCGCCAGCGGCTGCGCCCACATCAAGCACACGGCCACGAGCCGAATCAATGGCAACACGCTCAATTTCAGGCATTTCGTTGTAAGTGCGGAAAAGATATGCTACTGGCAGTTCATCGTATGTTGTAAGATGAGTGCAAGTGTACAATTTGGCAGTCTTGCGTTTATTGTAGAAATCGCTGATTGCCAAACCCATAGGGTCGTTTTCCGGCGTTATTAGCATTGATTAACTGATTGACTAATTGATTAATAGATTAATTGAATGATTGATTGGATTTTGATTATTCGGACGTGGCGGTGCCGCGTCCCTACAAATCATTCATACTCATACGTGCGTTTCACGCGGCGCGAGATTCCCGTCAGCACTTCATATGGAATGGTGTTCATCCATTCGGCAACTTTGGTGATGGGCAAGTTCTTGCCGAAAATCTCAACCGGGTCGCCTTCGTGCGCATCAAGACCGGTAACATCAACCATACATATATCCATACAGATGTTGCCAACAATCGGCACCAGATGGCCTTTGTACCAGAGTTTGCCGTTGCCGTTGCCCAGGCAGCGGCGCAAACCGTCGGCGTAACCGATTGGCACTGTGGCAATGTCAGAGTCGCGAGTCAGCTTGCCGCGACGGCTGTAACCAACCGTTGTTCCCGCAGGCAGATGCTTGATTTGTGCCAGCGAACTTGTCAGTGTGGCAATGGGCTGCAACTGCGCACCAGCCACGCTCAAGCCATAAAGACCGATGCCAAGGCGCATCATATCGTACTGCCAGTTATCGGCAAAACGCTCAATTCCAGCCGAATTCAAGATGTGGCGCTTTATCGGATAGTCCATCTTCGCCATTATCGCGCTGCTCATCGTCTCGAAAGTGTTCAACTGCGACAGCGTGTATTCGTCCTGGTCATACTCGTCGGCAGTGGCAAGATGCGAGAATATTGTTTTGATTTTCAGTCCTTTCGAATTGTGAATAGCTTCAATCACATTGTCAGTATCATCGGGCATAAAGCCGGAACGGTGCATTCCTGTGTCGAGTTTCAAGTGGATGGGATAATCGGTCTGCCCCGCATCCAAAACTGCTTGATTGAAAGTGTTGAGCGTTACATAGTTATAAATTTCAGGCTCAAGCCGATACTCAATCATCTGCGCAAAACTGTCGCGCTCGGGGTTGAGCACCAGAATTGGAATGTGAATACCGTCACGGCGCAGTTCAACGCCTTCGTCGGCGAAAGCCACGGCAATCATCGCAACTCGCTGATACTGACACAGATTGGCGATTTCGTGCGTGCCGCTTCCGTAGGCAAACGCCTTCAGCATACAGCACATTTCGGTTGTCGGCTTCAGCAAACTCTTGAAATAGTTCAAGTTATGTTCCATAGCCGAAAGGTCGATGGCCATCACCGTTTGGTGCGACTGCTTCTGCAAAACCGTCGAAATACGCTCGAAACCGAACGAGCGCGCGCCCTTCAGCAGCACCGACGCGTTCTGTATCTTGCTGAAATCGAAGTGGTCAAGGAAATCTTGAGTCGATGCGAAGAAATCTTTCCGAAGGTCGAAGAAGTTAGAAAACGACCTGATATCGGAACCGATGCCAATCAGTCGGTCAACGTTCTTCTGCCTGATTAGCACTGCAATGTGATGGTACAAATCGCTTTTGGTGTAGCCACTTTGCTCTATATCACTCAAAATCAATATCTTTTGCGGATGCTGATTTTGCACGCTCAAGTAATCGAGCGCAATGCGCAGCGATTCCATATCGCAGTTGTAGCTGTCGTTGATTATCGAGCAGTTGTTGTTGCCTTCCTTCAGTTCAAGGCGCATAGCGATTGGCTCGATGGTGGCCAACCGCTGCACAATGGTCTGATTATCATAGCCAAAGACCAGCATCAGCGACCAAACCTGCAGGGCGTTTTCAACCGAAGCCTTGTCGGCAAACGGAATCTGCACCGCAAACCGCTCGTTGTTGTACATTGCGTGGATGGTGGCGTTTGTTGGCTGATAATCAACCGATTCAACATACAAATTCACATCGGGCTGCGTGCCCCAAGTGAACAGTTTTGTCTCAGGATTAACGGTCGCCTTTATCTTCTCGCGAACTAACTGATTATCAGCGCCAAAAATCAAAACTTTGGCGTTTTTGAAAAGTTTCAGTTTCTCGGTCAGTTTCTGCTCAATGCTTGTGAAATTCTCTTGGTGGGCGTCGCCGATGTTAGTGAAAATGCCAATGTCGGGACGGATGATGTTCTCGAGCGCATCCATCTCGCCAGGCTGCGAGATTCCCGCTTCGAAAATGCCCAGATTGTTGTCGGGCTGAAGCAGCCAAACCGACAGCGGAACGCCAATCTGACTATTATAACTCTTTGGGTTTCGGGCAATTAACTTCTCGGGCGCAAGGCATTTGCAAGCCCATTCCTTCACAATCGTCTTGCCGTTGCTGCCCGTGATTCCAACCACAGGCATTGTCATCTTCTGACGATGCCAACTGACAAGTTGGTGAAGCGCCTTCAGCGTGTTCTCAACAACAATAAAGTTCGCATATTGGTAATTTTCAGCATTTTGCGGCATATGGTCCACCACAAAATTGCGCACGCCCGACTTGTAAAGTTCGGTGATGAAACGGTGCCCGTCGTTGCGGGTGCCTTTGAGCGCGAAAAACAGGCTCTCGCGGGCAAAAACAACCTTGCGGCTATCAATCAGAATGTGCGAAATGTTGCCGCCCGAGCCGCGTGTCAGCTTACCGCCAACCACAGCGGCAATGTCGCCTATAGAGTAACTTGCCATATCAGTCAGAAATTTTTCAAATATAGGTGCGAATAACTGACAATGCCTAAAAAAAACGTCGATTTATGCACATTGGGCGGTTTATTTGTCGCCGAGCGATGGAAACTGATTCTGAAAAGGTGAATCGGTGGTTATTAAGGTATTGAAAGGCTAACCTTCCCCACCCTAACCAGCAAAACGACTAAACTCTAACTTTTATTTGCGTATTCAATTTATAAAAGTTAATTTTACTTTTAATTTTAATACACGTAAAAACCATCTTTTTATGAATCGTTTCACAACATTGCTCTCTGCAATAATTGTTGCTGCCACGGCAACAGCGCAGACGGCAAACAACATCAACCTCGGTTGGCAGTTTGCGCTCAACAACGACACCGCCAACGTGCCTACTTCGTGGCAAAATGTTGACCTCCCGCACGATTGGAGCATCCTGAAACCTCCGTTCCAAAGCGCACCTTCGGGCAACGAAAACGGTTATTTTGAAACCGGCGTTGCTTGGTACAAACAAAACATCAAAGTGCCGAAACTCAATGAAGGCGAGCGACTTATAATGGAGTTCGACGGCGTTTACCACCACGCCACAGTTTTTGTAAACGGCAAACGCGCCGCTTGGCACGGATACGGCTACACGCCTTTCAGTGTGGACGTTACGCCATATCT
>JAGCFC010000147.1 GCA_017650325.1 Salinivirgaceae bacterium
GCACGTTCAACTGAAAACGGCCGCACCGCTCGTGTTTGAGCCGTACCACACCAACAAGGTGATGGGCAGCCTGATAATTGTTGACCCTGACACCAACGATACGCTGGGTGCGGGAATGATTGATAATGAGTAATGTTTTAAGAGTAAAGAGTAATGGTTGTTGCGGTGCGATAACTTTACACTTTACTCATTACACTTTACACTAAACAAAAATGGACATAGAATCACTGAACAAGCAGTTTGAAAACGCGTCGGCGGAAGAGGTTCTGGCGTATTTTCTGAAGGAATTTCGTGGTGAGATTGCGCTCTCGTCGAGCTTGAGTTACGAGGACCAAGCGCTGACCGATATGATTTGCCGAATCGACAAATCGACGCGCATTTTCACGCTCGACACGGGCCGCTGCTTTCCCGAGACCTACTCGCTCATTGAGCGCACAAACGACTGCTACGGAATCAAACTTGAAGTTTATTTTCCTGATTATCATAATGTTCAGAAAATGGTTGCCGAGCACGGAATGAACCTGTTCTACACGAGCGTCGAACTGCGCCACCTGTGCTGCAATGTGCGCAAGATTGAGCCGCTGCAGCGCGCCCTGAAGGGGCTGAAGGTGTGGATTTGTGGTCTTCGGCGCGAGCAGAGCATTACGCGCAAGGATATGCAACTTGTTGAGTGGGACGCCAACAACGGCCTTGTGAAACTCAACCCGCTGATTAACTGGACCGAAGCCGAAGTGAAAGAGTATGTGAAAGTGCACCGCGTGCCCTACAACAAACTGCACGACAAGGGTTTCCCGTCAATCGGCTGTCAGCCTTGCACACGCGCCGTCGAACCTGGCGAGGACATTCGCTCGGGCCGCTGGTGGTGGGAAAATCCTGAACATAGGGAGTGCGGGTTGCATAAGCGATAATATCAAACAGTCCAATTAAATCTTTGATAAACTTGATGTTAATGGACTATTCGGCGTACGGCCCTGCGTATCGGAATTTCAAGGTGAGGGAAGGCGTGTATGTTCCTGAACCCGATGCGGATTTTTCGGGTGATAATCCATTCACAAGAATGGCGCCCATACGCGGGAAAAACAAGGACATTAAATTCGATGAGACTTATACCTATCTCGACAAATCGCTGAAATTCAAAATAATACATTCGGTTATCTATCTGATTACCTGGGCAGTGGCTTTTCCTGTGAACCGAATCAGGTATGGCCTTAAGATTGAAGGCCGCGAGAAAATCCGTCGCAACCGCAAACTCTTCGCCAACGGCGTGATGACCGTCTGCAACCACGTTCACCGTTGGGATATGATATGCGTTATGCAGGCAATGCGTTTCCGCAAGGCGTGGATTCCAATGTACTCGCAGCCCTTCAACGGCAAAGACGGCTTCATAATGAAAGCCATTGGCGGCATAGCAATTCCCGATGAGTATGGCGGGCTTGCGAAATTCGCGCAAGCATTAGACGACTTGCACAAAGCCAAGCAGTGGATTCACATTTTCCCCGAAAGTTGCAGTTGGAAATTCTACGCGCCGCTTCGGCCTTTCAAAATAGGAGCATTCAATATGGCTTACAGGTACTCGCTGCCTGTAGTGCCGTTGATGATTTCGTTCAGGCCCCGCACTGGCTGGCGCAAGTTTATCAGCAAAAATGAGCCGCTGCTCACCATTCGCGTTGGCGACCCGATTATCCCCGATGTTAAAGCGTCGCGGAAGGAAGAACCCGCGCGGATGCGTGATGTTGCGCACAAAGCGATGCTTGATATGGCGGGCATTGTCTCAAATCCCTGGCCGTCAGGCGTAGATTGAATTTTTTTCATTATGGACACAATTATTGAACCCGTAT
This sequence comes from Salinivirgaceae bacterium, assembly GCA_017650325.1. GTDB lineage: Bacteria > Bacteroidota > Bacteroidia > Bacteroidales > SZUA-534 > RUG13583. Next base: position 1,839 of record JAGCFC010000147.1, read on the forward strand.
CGGTTGAACTGATTAAGGCTGAACTCACCAAATCGAAGAAACTGCAAGACACCAACAAGGGCCACAACGAACTCTACATTGTCACGTGGCACGATTCGCCGAATGTTGTTACTGAAATCGGTCGCTTGCGCGAAGTGGCTTTCCGTCAGGCGGGCGGTTCCACAGGCAACGCCATAGACCTTGACGAGTACGATAAGATGGAGAAGCCTTACAAGCAACTGATTGTCTGGGACCCTGACAACGAGGCGATTATCGGTGGCTACCGATTCCTTTTGGGTTCGGAAGCCGCGTTTGACGAGAGCGGTCAGCCGATTCTGGCAAGTTCGCACCAATTCCGCTTTTCGCAGAAGTTTATCGACGACTATCTGCCATACGCCATTGAACTCGGGCGCAATTTTGTCGCACCCGAATATCAGAGTTCCCGCAACGGTGCAAATTCCATATTTGCATTCGACAACCTGTGGGACGGCCTTGTGGCCATTATTATGAAGAATCCCAAACTGTTGTATTTCTTCGGAAAGATTACCATTTATCCGTCATACGACCATATTTCTAGAGATTTGATTTACCATTTTCTTTGGAAGCATTTTGGTGATAAAGAAGAACTTATCCGCCCCTGGGACGACCAATCGGTAATGCCCGATTCCAATTCTGACCTGATGAACCTAATAGTGCACAAGGACGACATTGTTGAGGACTTCAGATTGCTGAAAGCCGCTGTCAGGATGCGCGGGGTGAACGTTCCGCCGAATGTTACCGCTTATATTTCCGCCACGTCGCAGATGATGATGTTTGGCACTGCGGTTAACCACCTGATGCACAACATTGAAGACACTGGAATACTTATTCCTTTCGATGCCGTCTATCGCGAAAAAATGACACGCCACATTGGCGCTTACATTATTCAGGCTTTTCAGGCGGAACGCCGCCGCAACGCGGTTCTCGGCATTTACGAGAAAGAAAATCAGATAATTGAGCGCTGGCTGAATATGCGGAGGCGCAGAATTAGGCGCTCGCTTAAGAAAGCCCGTCAAGATTTTCAGACCGATTTGGCCGAAAGCGGCATTGCGGAGTATTCGGAATAAAAATTGACTGGCAGATTGTCGCTTTAAATAATAGAATAAGAAGCAAATATGAAAAAAATAACAATATGAACTGCATTTTCATTTCACCACATTTTCCGCACACCTATTGGCAGTTTTGTATGCGTTTGAAGCAGAACGGTGTGAACGTGCTGGCTCTGGCCGACACGCCATACGAGTCGCTGCCCGCGGAACTTAAGGAGGTGCTGACGGAGTATTACCGCGTTGAGTCGCTCGAAAACTACGACGAGGTTTACCGTGGTGTGGCCTATTTTGCGTTCCGCTACGGGCGAATCGACTGGATTGAGTCGAACAACGAGTACTGGCTGGCGCAGGACGCAAGGCTGCGGACCGATTTCAACATTGGCACAGGCATAAAATCCGACAA
>JAGCFC010000148.1 GCA_017650325.1 Salinivirgaceae bacterium
GCGGGTTTCGTCGGTAAGGCGGCCGTAGTGCTCGTCGTGCTGCGAAATGTCGAGTCCGACAGTCTCATCGGCCTGGCTCACGCGCATTGTAACCATCTTATTTGTAATGTAATAGAGCGCATAGGTGACGGCAAACGTGAACACAAAGACAATCACAATGGCCAGCACGTGGTTGAAAATGAACTGCGAGTGCGTAACGCCTTCTGCCATAAGGCTTTCGGCTTCATACTGATAGACGAATATTCCCGAAAGGATTGTACCCACAATACCGCCCACGCCGTGAGTCGGGAAAACATCCAAAGCATCGTCGACGCTGGTGTGGTTCTTCCAGTGGCAGGCCGTGTTCGAGATAATGGTGGTGATAATGGCGATTATTATGCTGTCGCTCACCGACACCCATCCTGCCGAAGGCGTAATGGCCACCAGGCCGAGCACTCCACCCACTGCGGCACCCATTGCCGACGGCTTGCGGCCTGTCAGACAATCGATAAAAACCCACATCATCATTGCCGTGGCGGCCGCCGTGTTGGTGTTCAGGAAGGCTTTGACAGCCATTCCGTCGGCGTGAAGCGAACTGCCTGCGTTGAATCCGAACCATCCGAGCCACAGTAGCACGGCGCCCAAAACAACGTACGGCACGTTGGCTGGCTCCGATTTCTTATCGCGACGGCGCCCCAAAAAGATTGCGCCAACCAAAGCGGCAATACCACTCGAAGCGTGAACCACAATGCCACCCGCGAAATCCTTGACGTGCATTCGGCAGAAAAGGCCATCGGGGTGCCAGGTCATATGCGCAAGCGGGCAATAGACGAAAAGGCAGAACAGCGCCATAAAAATCATATAGGCCGAAAAACGCACACGTTCGGCAAACGAACCCGTTATCAATGAAGGGGTTATGATTGCGAATTTCATCTGGAAAAGCGCGTACAGGGCCAGCGGAATGGTCAGTCCCAGACGGGTTGAGAGCGAGTCGGTGGCCGCACCACCAACGTTGTGGAACATAAAATATGTGGCGGGGTTGCCAATGATTCCCAAACCGCCAACATCTTCGCCAAAGCAAAGCGAAAAGCCCACAAACACCCACAGCACGCTGATAATGCCCATTGCGATAATGGACTGAAGGATAGTGGAAATGACGTTTTTCTTGCGAACCATACCACCGTAGAAGAATGACAGTCCAGGGGTCATCATCAGCACAAAAATGGTGGCGGTAATCATCCACGCAATGTCGGCTGCGCTAATGTTGTCGCTCAATTCCCAGATTCCCGCCTGTTCGGGAACCAACAGCCCGCAAATGGCAATTATGCCGATAATGGCTGTAAAAATTACGTAACGTTTTTTCATCTTTTTATGTTTTTAATTAATACTCTCTGTTTTACTCATTAAAAAAGGCCGATTCCGTTTGAAACCAGCCTTATGAATTCATTTTGTCTTCAACTCAAACCGCCCGACTGGTTAGGCCCGCATATCGATTTCGATTATTATTATGACGATTTCGCCCCGAATTTCGATTCGGATTGAGATTCAAACCATTACCGTTGTTCAAATTCTTGTTCATCGTCATTTTCTGTTTTAAAATCGAAATGCCCTTTTGTTGTCATTTTCGACGTGGCAAATATACAACTGATTTTTATTTTGCAAGTAAAAATTGTTATTTTCTTATGTTCTATCCGTAAATCTCGTATATATCTTACAATTTATAATTATATACGGCATTTTGGAATTATTTTATCAAAATAGCGTATCGAGAAAAGGGGTTTGGTTACGGATTGAAATTGGGGGAAGGCGGGGAAAAATAGTTTAGGACGGTAAAAACAAGGGCAGGCACGATTTGTACCTACCCTTTTGACAACTTTCGAAAGACATATTTTATGTGGTCCGAAATTTCCTATGGCTTTCGCGTTCTGTTAAAACTCTCCTTTCACCCCAACCAATTAACATAGTTATCGGGCGTGATAACTGACGTTTCTTTTACTGGATACGCTTTGAGAAACGCCGACGGCAAAGTAACATTGGCTTTGTTCGGATTGCTTTTCATCTCATACGCAGCCATTTTGCCATCACACTCCTCAACATAGTCAATCTCCTGCTTCTCATTTGTTCGCCAGAAGTATTGATTTACAAACCGCCCGTTGTAATGGTTGTATTTAATTCTTTCGGAAATGCAGAAATTCTCCCATAGTGCACCTGCATCATCACGCAAATCGAGCGGATTAAAATTATGAATCAACGCGTTACGAATACCGTTGTCGAAGAAAAATATTTTCTTGCTCTTTTTAAGTTCGTTCCTCAAGTTTCGGCTCAATCCGTTCAAGCGAAAAACAACATAGCACTTTTCGAGCAAATCGACATACTTCTCCACCGTTTTCGCATCGCTGCCTATGGTCTGTGCCAACTCGTTGTACGACACCACGCCGCCCACCTGCAATGCCAACGCCACAAGTAGTTTCTCGAGCAAAACGGGTTTCCGCACACCTTCCATCGACAGCAAATCCTGATACATATAACTGCTCGAAAGGTTCATCAGAATGTCGCGCACATTATCGGCACTGCTGACAACATCGGGGTATGAACCGTAAATCAGCCGTGCATCCAACGACTGCTTGACGCGCAACAAACCACCATTGTTGAGCAATTCCTGTGTCGAAATCGGGTACAAGTGGTATTCGAACTTACGTCCTGTAAGCGGTTCATTTAGTTCGCCTTGCAGCGCGAGTGACGACGAGCCAGTGACCAAAAGTTGGATGTCTTTAAAATGGTCGGTTATCAGTTTAAGTATCAAGCCGACACCTTGAATGCGCTGCGCCTCATCAATCAGCACAATGCGGTGGTTGGCCAGCAGCATCCGCATATTGTTCAGATTGTCAGATTGTTCCAGTACCGCGCGTGTTTGGGCATCATCACAATACAGCCGCAGGATTTGGTCTTGCGGAACTTGAATGTCGGGGTCGCTCAAAATTTGCTCAAAAAGCGTTGTTTTGCCCACTTGCCGTGCACCAATAAGCACAATAGCCTTCCCTTTGAACATCCTCTCCTTGATTACTTGATGTAATTGTCGTTTAATCAGCGTCATAACCCATTGTTTTACTCTGCAAGGATACATAAATTTTAATCCTAATCCAAAAAATCGGCATTTTTTTTGGATTATAATCCGAATTTTCGGTATGATTTTTGGGATTAGGACATATTCTGCCACTCTTTTTCGTTCGTGTTAACATCATATTTTTCCGTGATTTCCGTATGTTCCGTGGCCAACAACAACACAAAAAAAAAGCAAGGGAACTCGCGCCCCCTTGCCTTCAAATCACAAACTTTAATCTTATGTATTCTGAATTACGAATTCAAAATTCTGAATTAGTTGTAAGCAGCTTCGCCGTGCTCGTAAACGTCGAGACCTTCCTCTTCAATTCGCGGCAGCACGCGCAGACCGTGTATCTTCTTGATAATGGTGAACATAATCAAACCGCAGACAAACGACCAGCCAGCTATTGTTACCTCACCAATCAGCTGTGTCAGAACCGAATAGCCGCACTCCGAGTAGGCAAACACGCCTGTCAGAACGGTGCCTGTGAAGCCTGCCATACCGTGAACCGAAATGGCACCAACAGGGTCATCAATGTGCAGTTTGGTATCAAGGAAGTTAACGCAGAAGCACATAACAACCGAAGCAACCAGACCGATAATAGCGGCAGAACCAATTGAAACGCAGTCGCAACCAGCGGTGATACCAACCAGACCAGCCAGAATGCCGTTGCAAACCATTGACAGCGACGGTTTTCCAAATACCAGCCAAGTGTAAATCAAGGCTGCGATACCGCCCACAGCGGCTGCAATGTTGGTTGTTACAAAGATGTGCGATGCGGCAGACATATTGTTCAAGATGCCGCCACCGTAGCAATCGGCGTCAACAATACCCTCAACAGCTACCGTTGAACCAGGGTTGAATCCGAACCAGCCCATCCACAGAATCCACACACCAAGAGCGGCAAGCGCCAGGTTGTGACCAGGAATGGCGTGAGTGCGGGTCGAGCCGTCGGGCAGTTTGGTGTATTTGCCCAAGCGCGGACCAAGAACAATGGCACCAGCCAAAGCGATGAAACCGCCGCAAGAGTGAACCACAGCCGAGCCAGCGAAATCGTGGAAACCGAGTTCGCTCAACCAGCCACCACCCCACGACCAGTGGCCTTGAATGGGGTAAATCAACGCTGAAATCACCAGCGAGTAAACCAGATACATTGAGAATTTAGTGCGCTCTGCCATAGCACCCGACACAATGGTAGCGGCTGTGGCGCAGAACACCGTTTGGAAGATGAAATAGCACTCTTTCGGCAGATTCCCGCAAGGGTTCTCAACCCC
>JAGCFC010000149.1 GCA_017650325.1 Salinivirgaceae bacterium
CAATAACCATTCCTAATTCAGTCACAAGCATAGGTGGATTTGCGTTCAGTGGTTGCACAGGTCTAAAAACTGTTACTATTCCCGAATCGGTTACAAGCATTGGCAGCTCTGCGTTCTATGGTTGCAACCGCCTAACATCAGTCACCATTCCCAATTCGGTTACAAGCATTGGCTACGCTACGTTCGATGGTTGCAGAGGCCTGACATCAGTCACCATTCCCAATTCGGTTACAAGCATTGGCAACTCTGCGTTCTATGGTTGTAGCGGCCTGACATCTGTCACCATTCCCAATTCGGTTACAAGCATTGGCAGCTGGGCGTTCAATGGTTGCAGCGGCCTGACATCTGTCACTATCGGCAATTCGGTTACAAGCATTGGCGAAGAAGCGTTCCAGTTTTGCTTCGCTTTGACATCGGTTACCATTCCCGAATCGGTTGAAAGTATTGGTGATGATGCGTTTGATGGTTGTGAAATAAAAACCTCATTAATTATTGAAAGTGATGCAGATTTAAGTAATGTGGGGTTGAATATTGTAGTAGATAATATTTACTATCATGTGTTGACAAAAAACACTGTCGAACGTAGAGGATCTACTGGTGATTTTGAATCGAGTGATGTTCCGGATGATTATGTGATGCCCGAAACGGTAACGTGTGGTAGCACCTTCACAGTAAAAAGCATTGGCTCTCGTGCATTTGAGAATATTTGTTGTAATTCAATAACAGTCCCCAACAATATTGAAACAATTGCTAATGATGCATTCTGTAGATCAACTAATTACATTATATATTCGGGCACAGCCACAGGCGCGCCATGGGGAGCTAGAGCGCTGGTAGCCATAATTGATGAAAATGGGTTTGTTTACAGCGATAATGAAAAAACTCAACTTGTAGGATACTTTGGCAACAATCAAAATATTACTATTCCAAATACTGTTTCAAACATTGGCAATTATGCGTTTAGTGGCAAAAATCTAAAATCATTAACCATTCCCGAATCGGTTGTAAGTATTGGTGGTGATGCGTTTTATGGTTGCAAAGTCGACACACTCACTTATAACACCAATGTTGTGGGTACAATTTTCAGCGGCATGCTTTCGCTGAAGACAGTCAACATTGGCGATGCAGTTACTGTGATTGCTGATAATGCGTTCGCGAATTGCGGCTCTCTGACTACTGTTACCATCCCTGAATCGGTAACAAGCATAGGCGAAGGAGCGTTTGATCGTTGCGTTAGAATCGAATCACTTACATACAACACCAATGCCGTGGGCACACAGTTCAGCGGCAAGTCTTTGCTGAAGACGATAAATATTGGCAATGCGGTTACAGAAATAGCTGATTATGCATTTGGTGGTTGCGACCATTTAACTTCGATAACCATTCCAAATTCAGTAACAAATATTGGTAAAAATGCATTCGCAAACTGTTCCAGTGTTGAAACGCTCACATACAACACCAATGCTGTAAGCGGCTCATTGTTCGGCCATATGCAATCACTGAAAACAGTTAACATTGGCGATGCAGTTACACGAATTGATGATGGTGCGTTTAATGGTCGCAGAAGTTTGACGTCGGTAACCATCGGGAATTCGGTTGCAAGCATTGGTAATAATGCGTTCAGCGGATGCAGTCTGACTTCTATAACCATTCCTGAATCTGTTGCAAGCATTGGCAATAATGCGTTCAATGGTAATAATATGTCTTCAATAACTATCGAATCCGATGCCGATGTCAGCAAAGCTGGGTTGAGCTTTACAAAAGACGGCGTGCGATACAATGTGTTGTCGACAAATGCGGTCAAACTTATTAGTGGAACAAATAATTCTACCGAAGTGGTAATTCCTGCAACAGTTGAGGCTGGTAGTATTTTCTCGATAACGAGCATAGAGGATTACGCATTTAAAAATTGTGCAAATCTGACATCAGTAATCATCAACATTGATGCCGATGTCAGCAAAGCTGGGTTGAGTTTTACAAAAGATGGTATCAGCTACGATGTGCTTTCAAGAAGCACGGCAAAACTAACAAACGGAGCAAGATTCTCAGGTGATTTGGTGCTGCCCGAAAAAGTAACTGCCGGCAACACTTTCACCATCACTGGCATTGGCGATTATGCTTTCGCCGGCAACAGCAGCCTGACATCGGTAACCTTGCCTGAGTGGGTTACAAACATTGGCCGTGGAGCGTTTACGGGTTGTAACAATATTGAGACTCTCACTTACAACACCGATGCCGTAGGTGCATTGTTCAGAGGCTTGCTATCGCTTAAGACTGTCAACATTGGCGACGCCGTCACACGGCTTGAGAGTGGCGCGTTTGCAGGCTGCGAGAACCTTGAGCAGGTGAGTGTGGGCAACGGCATTGAGAGCATTGGCGACAATGTTTTTGCAGGTTGCGAGAGTCTGGATTACAACATCTACAGCAACGGCTACTATCTGGGCAACAGTCAAAATCCGAATATGATTCTGATGTCGGCCCGCAACATGAACATCACATCGTGCACCGTGAGCGGCGACTGCCGTTTCATCTGCGATGGCGCTTTCCGCGATTGCAAGAAACTGGCAGAGGTGGTTCTGCCTGAGTCGCTAACGCGTGTCAACAACGGGTTGTTTGCGGGTTGCAGCAGTCTGCGGTCGGTTGTCATTCCGGAGTCGGTTACGGCCATTGGCGACGAATCGTTTAAAGGCTGCAGCAGCCTTACGGAGATAAAGATTCCTGTGTCGGTTACAACCATCGGCAGCAGTGCTTTCGAGGGCTGTAGTGGCTTGTCAGCACTCACCATCCCCGATGGGGTTATAAGTGTCAGCAACAATGCGTTTGATGGCTGCACCGGTCTTGAGGCGGTGGTTATTGGCAAGTCGGTGGCAGAGTTCAGCAGCGGCATCTTTGCCAACTGCAATGGTCTGAAAAGTATAATCTGCCATGCCGAAACGCCAATTAAACTGAAGGGCGATCCGTTCCTTTTCAACGATACCATTTATGTTCCGGCTGCGAGTGTCGACGCCTACAAAGCAGCAACCGTTTGGAAGCGCAAGGATATTATGCCGTTCTATAAGGTGAAGATATTGAGCGCCAACGAGGCACTTGGCACCGCCGAAGGCGACACGCTGATTTTGGGTGACCATGCAGCAACGCTCACAACCACACCGGCCGAGGGCTACCATTTTGTGCGCTGGAGCGATAACAATACAGAGAGCCCGCGTGCATTTGCCGCCACAAAAGATACCGTGCTCACAGCCTATTTTGAGGCTCACACCACGGTAACCGATTTGGCTGTAGCAGTCACCTGTGAGGCTTTCGGACTTACTGAGGGCTCGCACTGCCCAGGGTGCGGCCATGTGTTTGTTAAGCAGGATACTCTGCCTGCCACCGGCCACACCGAGGTTGTGGATGCGGCTGTGCCGGTAACATGCACCACAGCTGGCAAAACCGAGGGCAAGCACTGCTCAGTTTGCCACGAAGTGCTTACGGCGCAGGAAGTGATTGCCGCCACAGGGCATCAGGTTGTGGTTGATTTGGCCGTGCCTGCCACCTGCACCGTTACCGGTTGGACAGATGGCAAGCATTGTTCGGTCTGCAACGCTGTTCTGGTAGAGCAGAAAGAAGTGCCGGCATTTGGTCATGAATTTGGCGCATATGTTTACAACAACGATGCAACCACCGAATTGGATGGCACCGAAACAGCCTTGTGCAAGCACGGATGCGGAGCAAGCGTCAGCCGTGTGGCAGTTGGCACCAAACTGTCCGAAACACCCGGAGAAGGATCTTCTACTGCTGTTGAGGAATCTGCCGCAGATGAGGTCAGCATTTACGCACATCATAATGTGATAGTGGTTGAGAACGCCGATGCCGAGATACGTGTTTATGATGCAATGGGACGTTTGATTGTAGAGACGCCACATTGTGACGTCTCTACGGAAATTCGCATGAACACAGCAGGAATCTACATTGTAAGGGTAGGTAGCGTAGTAAAACGGGTTATGGTGAATGAATAAATTTTGTTTCGAATCGAACAAAACCGGTTAGAAATTATAATTGTTTAGACGGTGCTCATGCACCGTCTTTTTTGTATCCAACAAAAAACACCGCCTTCCGCACTAACAACGGCAATTTGTTTTACTTTTGGCGAAAAACCTTCCAATGGCTGATTTGCAGACAATCAAGGCACCGATTCAGGCGGAAATGGATGAGTTCCAGCCATTTTTCCGCAATTTTCTGCGTAGTGGCACGCGCCTGCTCGACTTGCTGCTGTTTTACGTGCAGAAGCAGAAAGGCAAGCAAATCAGGCCAATGCTGGTGTTCCTGACAGCCAAACTTTACGGCAAAGTCAACGAGCACACGTACCACGCAGCCGCACTCATTGAGCTGATGCACACCGCCTCGCTCGTACACGACGATGTGGTCGACGAGTCGGACAAGCGGCGCGGATTCTGGTCGGTAAACGCCATTTGGAAGAACAAAGTGGCTGTGCTTTTGGGCGATTATCTGCTTGCGCGCGGTCTGCTGCTGGCTGTGAACAAAACCGAGTACCGACAACTTGAGATTGTATCGAAAGCCGTTGAGGAAATGAGCGAAGGCGAGTTGCTGCAAATTGAGAAGGCACGGCATCTGAACATCGATAATCAGACATATTTCGATGTTATCCGCAAAAAAACAGCCGCGCTGATGATTGCCTGCACCACCGCAGGCGCCTGCTCTGTTGGAGCTCTTGACGCTGATGTGGCGCGGATGGAAAAGTTAGGCGAATATATCGGCATCGCCTTCCAAATCCGCGACGACCTGTTTGATTATGAAGTGAATGGCATCTTCGGCAAACCGGCCGGCAACGACCTTCGCGAACGCAAAATCACGCTTCCGTTGATGCACGCCTTGCAAAACTGCGAGTCTGGCGAGCGGCGCCGGATGATTAAAATTCTGCGCCAAAAGGAGAAAACCGATGCCGACATCGACACATTGATGAACTTTGTGCGCCGCCACGGTGGCATTGAGCACGCGCAGACGGTGATGGCCGAATACGTTCAGAAGGCAAAGGCGGTGCTGGCCGAAACACCCGACAACGAAGCCCGTCAATCGCTTATCGACCTGATTGATTATACAATTTCGCGAAAGAAATGAAACCCGAAAAAGCAAACGAACTAACAAGACTGTTGGCCCTGGTTTTGGCAATAATAGTGGTTGTAGCTGCAGCCACACTCTTTATCGACCACTTTGTTGTAATAATAATTGTGCTGCTGCTTGCGGTCGCTGCAATCTATGCTTTCAATCTTATGCAAGCCAAAAGCGTACAAAAGGCTCTTGAGAAACAGAACGAGATTCATCAACTGAAAATCAATCTGATAAAAAGTTCGCTGGATCCGCATTTTCTTTTCAATGCCATCAACTCGGTTTCTTTTTCGATGCACAAGAACGACATCGACACGGCTTCTGAAAACCTTGCAACAGTGACAAAACTGATGCGGACGGCGCTTACCGATATCGACAGTTTCGGCCACGAGTTGAGCGAAGAAATATCGTTCATAAAGAGTTATCTGGCTCTCGAAAAATTCCGTTTCAGCGATAAGTTCAACTACACGGTTAAGGTGATGCCTTACGTAAACGATATGACCAAAGTGCCGGCGTTTCTTATCTTTTGCTTTGTCGAAAATGCTCTGAAAAAGGGTGTGCTGTCGAAAGCCGATGGCGGAAATGTGGCTGTGACTATCGATGAAAATCCGACGGAAAAGATGATTATTGCCCGCGTGTCGGACGACGGACTATACCGCAATCTAGCCGACAAAGCAAATGAAACTCACAATACCAGTGTAGCTAACGCTTTGATTGACAAACTGAACGCCGCAAACGAGCAGAAAATAACCGTTAGTTACTCGCCAAACGGAAACATCGACGGCGAGCCGCAAGGATGTCTGGTTGAGTTGAAGATTCCTGTTGAGTTCAATTGCGCGCCGGCAGCCGTTAAAGCCTTACAATCGGCGAAATAACCTGCCTTCCCACACGACAGGCAAGGCAACGGCGCTTCTGACAATAGCAGTTGGCCAATTGAATGAGCGCCTGGCTCTCGAGCGCACATTTTGCCTTAATTCCAAACTTTTCCC
>JAGCFC010000025.1 GCA_017650325.1 Salinivirgaceae bacterium
ACATCCCAATTGATTGTCACGCGCCGCTGGCTGGTGGTGTCAACACTCACACTGCTGATTTCGGCATAACGTCCGCCTTGAGCAAATAGTTGGTTTGCAGCTAATAATAGCAATATGGCGGACAACCGGCGCATTTTGTACTATTTCACAAGCGAAGCCACCGCAGCCTCAACCGACTCAAAGTCGAACGAAGCCGCCACATCGGCAAACTTGCGGTCAATCTGATCGTTGCAGAGATTTCCGATGCTGCCTTCGTGAGTGTGGTTCAATTGCGTTTCGGGCACAAACTTGCCGTTTTTAATGTCGAAAGCCACCTGCTTGTAGGCGTCGCGGAAGGGCACGCCCGAAAGCACCAGTTTGTTCACCACCTCAACGCTGAAGGCCAGTTGGTATTTAGGCGCGTCCATAATGTCTTTGCGCACCTCGGTGTGTTTCAGCATCAGTTCGGCCAATCGCAGGCAGTCTTTCAAATCGCTGATGGCTGGAATAATCTGTTCCTTAAGTAGCTGCAAATCGCGGTGGTAACCCGACGGCAGGTTCGATATGGTGAGTGTGATGTCGGTTGGCAGCGCCTTGATGCGGTTGCATTTGCCACGGACAAGTTCCCAAACGTCAGGATTTTTCTTGTGCGGCATAATCGACGAGCCTGTTGTGAACTCGTCGGGGATGTGGATGAAGCCCAAATCCTGCGAGTTGTACATACACATATCCATAGCCATACGGCTCAATGTCTGCGCCATTGCGGCCATTGCAAAACTCAAGTCTTGCTCGGTTTTGCCGCGTCCCATTTGCGCGCACACCACATTGTAGTTCAAATCGCTGAATCCCAGCAGTTTTGTCGTGAGCGTACGGTTGAGCGGAAACGATGAGCCGTAGCCGGCAGCCGATCCCAACGGATTCTGATTGATGACCTTGTAGGCCGCACTCAGCATCCGCAAGTCATCGGTAAGACATTCGGCGTAAGCACCGAACCACAACCCGAACGACGACGGCATTGCCACCTGCAAGTGGGTGTAGCCTGGCATCAGGACGTCTTTATGCTTGTTGCTCAACTCAATGAGCGTTTTGTATAGCGATGCCGCAAGATCGAAAATCTGTTTCACCTCGTGGCGCAGATAAAGTTTCATATCCACAAGCACCTGGTCGTTGCGTGAGCGGCCGCTGTGCACCTTCTTGCCCATATCGCCCAAAGCGCGGGTGAGCATCAACTCAACCTGAGAGTGGATGTCCTCTACATCGTCCTCAATCTTGAGTTGCCCGGCAACGGCTGTGGCGTAAATCTTTTTGAGTTCAGCGAGCAGGGTGTCGAGTTCGTTTTTCTCGAGCAGCCCGATGGTCTGCAACATTGTGATGTGCGCCATTGTTCCCATCACGTCGAACGGCGCAAGATAGATGTCCATCTCGCGGTCGAGACCCACGGTGAACTGCTCAACCAGTTCGTTGGTGGCTATGCCTTTGTCCCAAAGTTTCATTTGTATCTGTTTTATTGTCTGTCAAATAGTCGGACACGCTGATTCGTGTCGCCGAAATGCACGGCTGACAAATGTAGCAAATTAGCGCGGATTGGGCGCACCAATATGTAAGAAATGGATTGTGCTGATTTTGTATCAGGCGGCAGATGAGGTTGATGTCGATTTCTCTGCCAGCAGATGAACAAGTCCGTGATGCACTCTGCGTGTAAGTGCTTTTGTTTTAGAGTAGGTGTCGCAAGTAAAATCGAAAACCGCTAAAAAGATGAGTGCAAATCGAACTATCATAACCTTTAATTTTTACACTGCAAATGTACGCAAGCGTGGACTTTTGGTTGGTTTTATTTGACAAAATGAGTGTTTTGATCCGTGAGAGAAAAATGGGCAATGAAAAAGGTTCAATCCGACTGAACTGAACCTTTATTTATACTAATTAGTCATTCCTCTAACAATTAAATTCTTACGCCCATCAATACCACGTCATCGGTCTGGTGGTCGGCTGGACCACGCCAGTCTTCGTAAATCTTGTTAAGAATTTCTTTCTGCTCGGCCATCGGTTTCTGGTGGATTTCAAGCAGCACTTCACGCAGGTGTTTGCTCATGAACTTTTTGCCAGATTCGAATCCGAATTGGTCTTGGAAACCGTCGGAGAAGGTGTAGAGGCAGTCGCCTTTCTTAATCTCCATATCGACGCGCTCAAACGGATCGAGTTTCGCATAAATGCCCACAGGCATCTTGCTGGCTTTCACAACCTCAACCTCACCATCGCGGATGAGTACAAGCGGGTTGTTGGCACCGGCAAACGACAATGTCATTTCTTTCTCGTTAAGCACGTACATGGCCACGTCCATACCATCCTGGCTGCGGTCCTTCTTCTCGGTTGCGGCGGCGAAAGCGGCACGGCGGTCGGCTTTCGGATCACCAGTCGAAGGCGGAGTATCGTCTTTCTGACGCAAGCTGGTAATAATGGCATTACGCAGTTTGTTCAAAATCTCATCGGGACGGAGCTCCTGACCTACAATGTAGTTGAGGTTGGTCATACCCAACATACTCATAAATCCACCTGGAACGCCGTGGCCGGTGCAGTCTGCCACAATGCTCACTTTGTAATCGCCAAACTGGCCGAACCAATAGTAGTCACCACTCACCACATTACGCGGCTTGTAGAGCAGGAAGTGGTCGGGGAAAATCTTGTCAATAACTTCATCAGGTGTCAACAGTGCGCGCTGGATTCGGCGGGCGTAGTTGATACTCGACTGGATTTCGTCTTTCTGTTTTTCAATTTCGTCTTTCTGTTGTTCGAGCTGAACATTCTGTCCGCGGATCTCCTCGGTTGCCTCAGCAATCTTCTGTTCCAGTTTTTTCTTCTCTTCGATGAGTCGGCGGGTGTTCCATTTCACAATTCCGTAAACAAACACAATCAGCAGTACAACATAAAGCAGGTATGCCACAATTGTGCGATAAAACGGTGGTTTGATAGAGAATGAGTATTCGGCTACCGAACTTTCCACACCATATATATTACGTGCCTTGACTTTGAATGTGTATTTGCCTTCGCTCAAGTCGCGGCGCGAATACTCAGTGTTTTTCTTCCATTTTGACCATGTTTTGTCGTCACCTTCAAGCATTGTTGAGTATTCGGTTTCATCCTCATCGTCATAGAAGGTGGCGCTGTAGTAGAAGGTTAGGGAGTTGTCTTTGTACGACAGCTCTACATTGCTGTTTTTAGGTTGTTTCAGACCGATTCCAAAGCCATTCTCCGCTTTGTATGTTCCACCAAACAACACAGAATCTTCGTTTATTGTAATTTGTCTGATGAGCGCGTTGAAAGGTGCTTCATAGTACGGGTTTGATGGGTCAATCATGTCCTGATTGTAGCAGTACAATGTTTCGTCGTCAAAAACCCACAATAAATCTTCATCATCGGCGTAGATGTAACCTTGATTTGCCATTTTAATTTTGTTGAATGGCTTTTCATCTATTGCTTTGAATTCGCCGGTTTCGTCTTTTACTATATGTTTTAGCCAATACCCTTCGCTATTGTATTGCGATATGATGTAGCCATTTTTATATTTCACAATATCCCATGTTCCGCAAGTTGTGTCACTAATGGTACCGTTAAGATATTGTGTAGGTTCAAACGTTGAAGATTCTTCGTTGAATTCGTATATTCCAGCTTGGGTATAGAACAGCAATTTGTCATCTAGAGTTTTGACCATAGCCATGTCGGTTGTTGGAAGCCCATTTTCTTCATCATAGGTGAAGAACGATTTTCCGTCGTTGGTAATCTTTATGATGCCATTGCTGACTGTTGTACACCAAATATCACCGTTTTCGTCTTCAGCAATTGATTGTACGGCCATATCGTTCAAAATGTCGTACACCGTTTCTAAAGGTTCTTTGCCACCTTTGTATCTGTAGCACACCAGACCTTTATACGATCCGGAATAGATTAGTTCAGGGTGTTTCTTCGATTGTAGCAGACATGAACTGCCCACGTGAATCCATTCGTCAGTCTTTTCGTTATCAATTGCGGTGATGCTGACGTCGTTGCCCATAATCAGAATTCGTTTGTTTCTGTTAGGTACTTTGAATTCGAGAATTGCGTTTGAGCCATACGGTATGATTTGTGTGAAATATGGCATTTCTAATTCGTCGATGCTTCTGACAAAGAAACCCAGCGAGGTACCCACATATAGTTTGCCTTTGCTTTTGTAAACAGTGTTGATGCAGCCGTTAAGTCCAGACTCATGACCAAAATAGTGTACGGCACCGTTCACTTCGGATTTCGATATGCTGTTTTCCATGCCTCCCCATAGGATGTGCCCTGTCATGAGACTGCTTAGACCGTTGGCTGATTTCAAGCCAGTTTGCTGGTTAAGAGCGGTTAAAGGGTTGAGGTCTTTGTCGAGTATCAAAATAGTGTATATGCCTCCGTAAACGGTGGTCATTATTATATAGTTGCCATAGTTGTTCATGCTGTATGGCATGTGGTCTTTGTACAGTCCCTCGAAGAATTTGTTTTTGTATCTAAGAGGATTTGCTTGTGTCTTTTCTTTTAATGATGCTTCGAAAATATTATCGGCTGCGGCCAGCAGGTATGACCCGTTGTTTAGAGATGCCACACCGTAAAGACCTTGAAGTGAATCGGCTGCGGCTTCGTGCAGTGTATTATCATAGAAAAGCCATGCATTTCCATCTTTTGTCTCGTTGCTTATAAGCAGTGAGTCGCCTATCATATAGCTCCAGAAACTGTCGCCCGGAAGGTTGATAATGTCCACAATGCTGTCTTTCTCCGTGATGAATATGTTGTAGCATGAGCAGTAATATGTCTTTTCGCCGATGCAGTATGTCTTTGATATATCGTCAATTTGTATGGAATCGGGAAGGTGCGATGAAATAGGAATGTATTCAAGTGTTCCGCTTTCATTAGGATACAGATATCCGAAATCAAGGCCGGTGGAACCCACATGAACAACCCCGTTATCATCAACCGCCACCGACTTTATGTACATTTTCCGGATAATGTTCCAATTCGCTCCGTCATATTCCAAAATACCGTCATCGTTGGCGAAATATAACACGCCACGTTTGTCTTGAGCAATGCTGAGATTTTGCGCTTTTGTGTTCGGTTGATAGTTGGTTGTAAATGGTATGCCATATTTGTTAATCTGTGCGTGGCAAACCGAACAAATCAAAGCTAAAAACAGAATTATAGATATTTTCCTCATATTTATTCAAAACATTCTAACTGACAAAGGTAACACTTTCGCTCAATAAAAATGCTAGAAAAATGAACGTTTGTGGTGATTTGTTAACCGAAACATGTTAGAATCACCGACTTGCGGACCGGATTATGATTTTCGTCATAAAACTAGCTGACGTCAGTCAGATAATAATGCGGTTCAATTGGCCGAAGCAGCCGGAAATATGCGCCCAATTTGTAATGGAGAGAAATGGCGAAAAAAAATAGTTCGGTTTTTGCCGAACCAATCTATATTTGTGCCAAACATTGATTGATGGCACCTTTATATACTGAATATTCAAAAATTCATATCGCGGTTGATTGTGTTATTTTCACATATAGTGACGAAAAGTTGAAAGTTCTGCTCTACCCGCGAAACATAGAGCCCCGCCGTGGCGATTGGTCGCTGATGGGCGGTTTTGTCGGAGACAGGGAGTCGCTTGAGAATGCTGCGCGCCGTGTGCTGATGCAAACGGTTGGGTTGAGTGATATTTTTTTGGAGCAGGTTTCCGGCTTCTCAAACCCTGACCGCGAACCCGACGAACGTGTCATAAGCATAGCGTTTTACGCACTTATGAGCAACGACAGACACAATCGGGAGCTGGTGGCGAAGCATAATGGCGAGTGGTTCCCCGTTGACAACCTGCCGGCACTTATTTTCGATCATAAAGAGATGATAGAAAGCGCTTTGGGGCGTTTCCGTTACAAGGCCAGCCGTGATCTTGTCGGAAGAGAGCTGCTGCCTGAAAAATTCACAATAAAGCAACTGAACAATCTGTACGATGCCATCTTTCAGCGCTCTTTTGACACAAGCAATTTCAGAAAAAAAGTGCTGTCGCTTGGTGTGCTGCTGCAAACTCCTGACAAGGAAACAGGATCGTCCAAGAAAGGGGCGTATCTTTATAAATTCAAGCGAGATTACGCGGCTAAGGATTTTGACAGAATAGTAAAGGTGTGAACGTGGTAGATTACTGATATTCTTTTTGCTCTCTTTTTTTACAATGCGAAAAGCAGATTTATAAACAACTTCCGATTACATTTGCCCGATAACAAAAACGCATACAATGGATGTAAAGAAATCAGATTTTACTGACGAGGAGAACCAGCTGATTAACGAGCATTTTCAAGATTTGCTCCAGTCGGCCCGAATGTCGCAGGATCCCGAAGACCAGGCACTGATAACAAAGGCTTTCAATCTTGCAAACGGCGCGCATGCCAACATGCGACGTAAATCGGGCGAGCCGTACATTCTTCACCCGATAGCGGTGGCTAAAATCGCCACAACAGAGATTGGACTCGGCACAAAATCAATTGTTTCGGCTCTTTTGCATGACGTGGTCGAAGATACCGACTTCACCATTGAGGACATCCGCTTGCAGTTTGGCGACAAGATTGCCAACATTGTTGACGGACTCACCAAAATTGCGGGAGTCTTCGACGGACAGACCAATCTTCAGGCCGAGAATTTCAAGAAGATTATTATGACCATGGCTGACGATTTGCGAGTCATCTTCATCAAACTCGCCGACCGTCTGCACAATATGCGCACCCTCGACAGCATGCCGCCTAACAAGCAGTTGAAAATTGCCAGTGAGACGCTTTTCATCTATGCGCCGCTTGCTCACAGGCTCGGATTGTACTCTATCAAGACTGAGCTCGAGGATTTGTGCTTGAAGTATCACCATCCGTTTGAGTATCAGCGTATTTTAGGCTTCATTAAAGCCAGTGAGCAGAAGAGGTTCACCTATATTAATCGTTTCTCGCTGCCAATCACCGCAAGGTTGAACGCTGAAAAGTACACCTATGAGATTACCGGACGCCCGAAATCGATTTATTCCATCTGGC
Source organism: Salinivirgaceae bacterium (assembly GCA_017650325.1). GTDB lineage: Bacteria > Bacteroidota > Bacteroidia > Bacteroidales > SZUA-534 > RUG13583. The sequence goes on from JAGCFC010000025.1 coordinate 7,060, forward strand.
ATAAGATGGAAACGAAAAAGGTGCCGCTCGAAGAGATTTACGATCTTTTCGCCATTCGAATCATTTTCGACCCGGACCCGAATATTCCTGAAAAGGCACAGTGCTGGGCTATCTACTCCATTATTACCGACCTCTACACACCGCGTCCCGACCGCATTCGCGATTGGATCAGCCAACCGAAGTCGAACGGCTACGAGGCTCTGCACACTACGGTGATGGGACCTGGCGGCCAATGGGTTGAAGTGCAGATAAGGTCGCGGCGAATGAACGAGATTGCCGAGCGCGGATATGCCGCCCACTGGAAATATAAGGAGAACACAACATCGGAAAACGAACTGGACAAGTGGATTTTCGAAATCAGAAAGATGCTCGAGGATCCGAAAAACGATGCGTTTGATTTCCTCGATGAGTTCAAACTGAATCTTTTCGCATCGGAGATAACTGTGTTTACGCCTAAGGGTGAGTCGGTTACGCTGCCTGCCAAATCGACGGTGCTCGATTTTGCCTTCAATATTCACTCGCAGGTGGGATTCCATGCCTATGGTGCCAAAGTGAACCATAAACTGGTGTCGCTTAATCAGGAACTGAACGCAGGAGACCAAATCGAGATTCTGACATCGGAGAAGCAGCAGCCCGAGCCAGACTGGGTTGACTATGTGACAACGGCAAAGGCGCGCAACGTCATCAAGGGATTTTTCAAAGACCAGCGCAAAAATGCCTCGACCGAAGGTAAAATCCATCTTGAATGGCTTTTGGAACAGACAAAAACGCAGATCAGTTCCAACATTTTCAGGAAACTCTACAACTACTACAACACCCGCAATAAAGACGAACTTTACTACAAGCTCGGCACGCAGAAAATCACTGTGGATGAGTTCAAAAATATTATGGAGAAACGTTCGCTCAGCAAGTGGATGAAGTTCTGGGGAATATCGAAATCAAGTTCGAAAAACGATGCCACGCGGAAATTTGACAAGTCGAAGCCGCTGGTTGTTGACGACGACACTCAGGGTTACCAGATCGCCTCGTGCTGCCACCCGATTCCGGGCGATGATGTGATTGGCTACCGTATTGCCGACGACGAGCTGATAATCCATAGCACATCGTGCCCCAACGCCATTATGCTCAGTTCGAGCGACAGCGCCAATGTGGTTAAGGTGGAGTGGACATCGCACAAGCTGATGGCCTATCTTGGACGAATCAAAATAAAGGGTGTCTACAACCCCGACGCGATCAACAAGGTAACAAAAATTATTACCAGCCAGCTCGATGTCAACCTGCGGGCAATCAACATCGACTGCCATGATGGTATTTTTGAGGGAACAATCGACGTGTATGTGCACAACAACGAATTTCTGACCGAAATCATCAAGAATCTGTCGAAGATTAAGGGCATGTCGCACGTTACGCGCGATATTCTTGAAGACAGAAGAAATGATTAAAAATTCATACCGCGCAAATATTTGATAATGAATAAGAAATTATATATCGAGACGTACGGGTGCCAGATGAACGTGGCCGACAGCGAAGTGGTGGCCGCAATTATGGAGGCGGCAGGTTGCCAGATTGTCAAACAAAAAGAAGACGCAGATATTATAATGCTGAATACCTGCTCGATACGCGACAATGCCGAGCAACGGATATGGTCGAAACTTGATAGCCTGCACCAGATGCGTAAAAAAAGGCCCGAAATGCTGATTGGCCTGATTGGCTGCATGGCCGAACGCATTGGCGCTGAGCTGATTGAGAAAAAAACAGTTGACATCGTGGCAGGCCCTGACTCGTATGTTGCTCTCCCGCAGCTTGTGGCCAAGGCCATAGGCGGCGAGCCGGCCATCGACACCGAACTGTCGACAACCGAGACCTATGCCGGTATCTGCCCAACACGAATCGAGACCAACGGTGTGTCGGCTTTTGTGAGCATTATGCGCGGCTGCAACAATTTCTGCTCATACTGCATTGTGCCTTACACCCGCGGGCGTGAGCGCAGTCGCGACATCAACGATATTATGGCCGAAATGGCCGACCTTGAAAGCAAAGGATATAAAGAGGTTACGCTGCTGGGCCAGAATGTCAATTCGTACAAATTTGTGAGTGAGGGAACTGAGATTAAATTCCCGCAACTGCTTGCAGCTGTGGCCGAAAAGTTTCCGACAATACGCATCCGTTTCTCGACAAGCCACCCCAAAGACATGGCCGATGAGACACTGCAGGTAATTGCTGACCATAAAAATATATGCCGCCACATCCATCTGCCAGTACAGAGCGGCAGCAACACCATTCTCGAGGCTATGAACCGCAAGTACACCCGCGAGTGGTATATGGGGCGCATTGAGGCCATCAGAAAATATATTCCTGAGTGCGCCATCAGCACCGATGTCTTCTGCGGATTCCATTCCGAAACCGATGAGGACCAGCAGCTTACGCTCGATCTTATGGAGTGGGCCAAGTTCGATTCGGCTTTCATGTTCAAATATTCAGAGAGGCCCGGGACCAAGGCTGCCCGCACCATGCCCGACAACGTGCCCGAAGATGTGAAAATTGCACGCCTGCAGCAGATTATCGAGTTGCAAAACCGCTTGTCGGAGGAGTCGAACCGGCGCGATGTGGGTAAGGTTTTCGAGGTTTTGGTCGAAGGTCCGAGCAAGCGCTCCGACGCCGAATGGTGCGGCCGCAGTTCGCAGAACAAGATGATTGTGTTCCCGCACAGCGGACAGAAGCCTGGCGACTATGTGAACGTGAGGGTGGAAAGCTGCACGTCGGCAACGCTGATTGGAAAGATTGCCGAATAGGCGGTAAAAAATCGTCGGATTGCCATTTTTCAGTGCTTTTCGTAAAAAGAAAAAAATGCCGAAAATCATATTGTTTTTTGCAAGGCGTTTATATACTTTTGAGCGATTTTTGAAAAGGAACAATAAAGAGATTTAAGTTTCTAATTTTTAATACTTTAAAACACAAAACTATGATTAAAGTTGGTATCAATGGTTTCGGTCGTATCGGCCGCATGGTGTTCCGCGCTGCTGTTGAGAACTTCAGCAAAGACATTCAGATTGTAGGAATCAACGACCTTCTGGACGCTGATTATCTTGCTTACATGTTGAAGTATGACTCAGTTCACGGTCATTTCAACGGTGACGTTAAAGTTGACGGTAACTACATGATCGTTAACGGCAACAAGATCCGTCTGACT
>JAGCFC010000150.1 GCA_017650325.1 Salinivirgaceae bacterium
CCGAGTGTTGTTGTTTCGGATTGGCCCTGCGTGGAATTGCTGCGCCCAGCCTTTGGCGTGAACTTGCAGCGCAAGTCGGTAGAGCGCAGCCGAACGGAATTTCAATATCTCATTGGCGGTCAAATCTTTGCCACCGCGCACTTTCGTGAATATGGCTTCGATTTCGGCGTCGGTATAATCTTCGGAATAGAGGAAGTCGAGACCGAAATCGGCCAATCGGCAACCAACTGAATGGAAATAGTCGATGCGGCGGTCGAGTGCGTCAAACAACGCTTTGAAATTGTTTATCTCGATGCCCGACACTTCGGCCAGACGGTCGATGTAGGCGTTCCAGGCAGCGGCGTTGGTCACGTCGGCAGCCTTGTCGGGACGCCAGGTTGGCAGAATCTTCGCAGGACAGTCCGATGCGGCTATTTGCTTGTGATATTGCAGGTTGTCAATCGGGTCATCGGTAGTGCAGGCCGTCTCAACCTTCATTTTCCGCAGCATTCCCCAAACGCTGAATTCGTCTGACTTGAGCATTTCCGACGTGCGGTTCCAAATCTCGTCGGCCGATTCGGGATTGAACAGCGTGTCGATGCCGAAGTAAAGTTTCAACTCGAGGTGAGTCCAGTGATAGAGCGGGTTTCGCAGTGTGTAAGGCACCGTCTGCGCCCACGCGTCAAACTTCTCGCGGTCGGTGGCGTTGCCCGTCACAAACCGTTCGTTGATGCCGTTGGCGCGCATTGCCCGCCATTTGTAGTGGTCGCCCGAGAGCCAAATCTGCGCAATGTTATCGAACTTCCGATTTTCGGCTATCTGTTGCGGAATCAAATGCGAATGATAATCGATAATCGGCTGATTTTTAGCAAAGTTGTGATAGAGTTCCTGCGCTGTTTTCGTCTTCAGCAAGAAATTATCAGTAATGAAAGTTTTCATATCTCTTTGTTTTTGGTGTTAGGTGTTGGGTGTCAGGTGTTAGGTGTTTCATTTTGGTTCGACTTGTTTTTGGCCGAATCTTTAAGTTTGCTAATCAAATTGTTAAGTTTTCTACCTATAACTTGACACTGTGCGGAAATCGTATTTTTGTCGGTATCCGATATGTATTGAAAGGAAGCGGCAAGTTGAACTTGTGTTTCCAACTCAAAAAGCGAACCGCGTGCTATCTGCAAAAAGTGGCAATAATCGTTCAGGCTGTCTCGACCAAAACCTTCAGCAATGTTTGATGGTACTGATATTGCGCTGCGTCGGATTTGTGAGTTGAGCGCATACAATTCTTCTTTTGGAAAATCTTTCAAAAGTATATGAATGACTTTTGCCAAATCCATAGACAAATTCCAAACTTCTAAATCTTTGTAAGAATTTATTTTACCCATAATTTTGAACCTATTTGTCCTTAATCCAACACCCAGTACCCAACACCCAATACCATTTATTTAACTATCGGTTTATATTGAGGCACAAGCACCTTCATAATTGTCCACGCAAGCAGGTAGGCCACGGCGCAGTAGCAGAACACCATCATATATCCCGCAGGTTTGCCAGTGGTGCCAAAGAAGGTGAAGGCGTCGCCAAGTTCTTCGGCGTGAGTGAACAGCATACCCGAGCCCTTGTTGATGGCGAACGAGCAGAGGCCGCCAAACATTGTGCCGATGCCAGTTATGGTGGCTATGGCCGATTTCGGAAACATATCGCCGATGGTTGAGTAGAGGTTAGCCGACCAAGCCTGATGCCCCGCGCCAGCCAAGCCGATGATGACGCACGGCCACCACGGCGAGATGCCTGCCAGCGGCTGCGCGAACATTGCAAATATCGGCAGGAAGGCGAAAATCAGCATTGCCCGCATACGTCCTGCATAGGGGTGCATTCCCATTTTTTCGACGAACAGTTTCGGCAGATATCCGCCATAGATAGACACCACAGTTACAATTAGATAGAGTACAAAAATGAGCAGTTGTCCCATTCCCGATGACGACGGATAGCCCAGTTCGGAAAAATAGGCGGGCGCCCAGAAGAGGAAGAACCACCATACACCGTCGGTCATTAGTTTGCCAACGATGAACGCCCACGTCTGACGGTATTTGAAGCAGTCGAGAATTGAGAATTTTGGCTCGTCGGCGGTGCTTGCCGATACTGATTTTTCGCCCAACTCTTCTTTATCCGATTCAATATAAGCAAGTTCGGCTTCGTTCACAAACTTGTTCTGCGCAGGTGCCGAATAGAGGAACAACCACGCGCCAGCCCATACAAAGCCGATGGCACCAATCACGATGAACGCCATTTCCCAGCCCATATGTTTGGCCAGAATCGGGATTGTCAGCGGGGCGGCAAGCGCACCCACCGAGGCGCCTGCATTGAAGATTGATGTGGCGTAGGCACGGTCTTTTTTCGGGAAATATTCCGCCGTAACCTTGATTGCTGCGGGGAAGTTGCCCGACTCGCCAGTGGCAAGAATTATGCGGCAGGCAAGGAATAGCCAAACGCTTATGGTTGAGATTGTTAACGCCAATTCCGTGCCTTTTGTCACAGCACGCAACGCTTCAATGTCAGCAATGCCCGTGAGCCGCATTGTGGCCCAGCCGCAAGCCGCGTGCAGACAGGCGCCAAACGACCAGATGACAATGGCCCAGATGTAGCCTTTTTTGGTGCCCATCCAGTCGATGAATTTGCCAGCGAATAGCGATATGAACGCATAGAAGATTGAGAATGTGGCGGTTATATTGCCATAATCGTTATCGTTCCAATGGAAATCGAGAGCAATAAAATCCTTCCACGTGAGTGAAAGTACCTGACGGTCGAGGTAGTTGACCGTGGTTGCCAAAAACAGCAGGCCGCATATTGCCCACCTGAAATTGGTCATTTTCTGATTTGTGGTCATTTTATTAAAGTTTAGTGTTTAGTGTTTAGAAGTAGAGACGTGGCGTGCCGCGTCTTTGTTTACGTTTAAGTTTTCGTTTTCGTCAGTGTTAGTGTCAGTGTTATTGTCTGTTTCAGCGTTAGTGTCAGTGTTAATTTACGATTGCGAAAGTACGACAAATTTCGGTTTGTGCAACTTTTTATGCAATCGGTTTCATTCTGATTTAGTTAGTTTTTTCAACATAAAATGTATATTATTGCCAATATTAACTGGCTAAAGCCATATTCAAGACAATACTAAAACTTTACATAAATGAAGAAATTCTTATTCGTTATTGTTGCCGCAATGTTTGCCGGGCAGGCGTGGGCGGCTGATAATTTTGATTTTTCCGCCGTTTGCGAAAGTGGACAGACTTTGTATTACAAAATCACAAGCAATACTGAGCCATACTCTGTGAAAGTGACGTATCCGAATAAGTCGGGCGACAACTACTACAACGGTTACACAAAACCAACAGGTAGTTTGGACATTCCAACGAAAGTCACGTATCCGGAACCAGATGGAATAACTTATGTGGTTACCGATATTGCCGATTATGCATTTTACAACTGTTCTGGTTTGACTTCTGTAAATATTCCTGATGGTGTTATTGGGATAGGCCAATATGCGTTTTCCAGCTGTTTTGAAATAACTTCAATAACCATTGGCAACGATGTGACTAATATTGGTAACAATGCGTTTCAAATATGTAATAAACTGACATCGGTAAATATACCAGACAATGTTACAAGCATTGGTCAATATGCATTTTATAGCTGTAGTAACCTGGTATCTGTAGCCATTGGCAATGGTGTAACTAATATTGGTGAATGGGCTTTTGGCGAATGCAATAAACTTAAGTCAATTGATCTTTCTGAAAACCTTACAAGTATAAGCAATTCTCTGTTTTACGGTTGTCGTGGACTCACATCAATTACCATTCCTGATGGTGTTACCAGTATTGGCTGTAATGCGTTTGACGGTTGCACTGGATTAACCTCAATTACCATCCCCAATTCAGTTACAAGTATTGGCAGTTGGGTATTCCATGGATGTACAGGATTAACGTCTATCACCATTCCCGATGGCGTTACAACCATTAGCGATTCTTTCTTCTATGAATGCAGTAATCTTTCGTCGATAATCCTTGGCAATAGTGTTACAACAATCGAGAGCGCTGCGTTTGGAGAATGTCATAGTTTGACATCAATCAATATTCCCGCAAGCGTTACAAGCATCGGTGATCGTGCGTTCCTTTTTTGCAGCAGTCTGACATCAATTGCTATACCCGATGGTGTAACAGGGATTGCCCCGTCCACTTTCATGGGGTGTGGCAGTTTGGAATCTATAACTATACCTGAAGCGTTGCAAATCATTTGTGAAGGCGCGTTCTGCGGAAGCGGACTAACATCAATCACAATTCCTGATGGCATAAAAAGTATTGAAAATGAAACGTTCAGTGGTTGTAGTAGTTTGACATCTGTCATACTTCCAGCAAGTGTTGCAAGTATTGGTGAGTACGCGTTTGCAGGAATAGGCTCGGTGTCAATCACCATCCCAGGTGGTGTTACAAGTATCGGCCGTGGCGCGTTTCTAGATTGTCAAAATCTTACGTCAATTGTCATACCCGATGGAGTCAAATATATTGATGAGTCTACATTCCAAGATTGTAGCAGCCTTACATCTGTCACTTTACCGGATGGTATTGTGTCAATTGGTCGCAGTTCATTTGCTTTTTGCAGCAATCTATCAATCACTATTCCTGATGGAATTGCGACTATTGAAGAAGGTGCTTTCATTGATACTAAAAATATTGTTTATGGAGGTAATTTATCAGGTCGTCCATGGGGGGCGGTAACATCTGGAGTTTCGATTGACGAAAACGGATTTGTTTATGCCGATGCTGAAAAAACTCGACTTGCCGCGTATGTTGGCAATGCCCAAAGTGTAACCATACCAGGTACTGTTATTAGCATTGGAAAAAACGCTTTCAAGAATTGTAACAACTTAAATTCAATTGTTATTCCTGATAGAGTTACAAGCATCGGCGGTAGCGCGTTCTATGATTGCTCAGGATTGACATCAATTACTATCCCCGAATCTGTTACAAGCATAGGCGAGTATGCATTCAAAAATTGTCAAAACGCAACATTATATTGCCAGGCAGAGTCAAAACCATTAGGTTGGAATGGGTGGTGGAATCCAGATTATCGACCTGTAAATTGGAATTGCAAAGTGATAAAATTAACGGTCAATAATCCGGAGCAAGGCTCTGCAGAAGTTTCGGGGTATGCAGTTAAAACCGCCGATGGCTCAATGTGGTATCTGTATAACTCGCAAGCCGTATTCAGCGCAACGCCAAACAATGGCTGTCATGTGCAGTGGGAAGATGGCGGTACCGATAACAACCGTACAATAACAATAACCGAGAATAAAACATACACGGCAACATTTGAAACTCATACTCCGGTTGATGTGGCAAAACTTGAAGCCACATGTACAACCAATGGCCATGAGGCAGGCAAGTGTTGCTCTGTATGCAACGCTGTTTTAGAAGGGATGGATGTTATTCCTGCATTGAATCATGTTTTTGGCACGCCAGCCTATGTGTGGAGTGAAGACGGCAGTTCGTGTACGGCAACGGTTGTTTGCCAGCGCGATGCAAGTCATGTCGAAACTGAGAATGCGTCAATTTCAAGTGCCGTAACAGTTGCGGCCACATGCGAGGAGGGAGGCATAACCACCTATACGGCAACGTTTACGAATGAGTTGTTTGCAACGCAGACAAAGGCGGTTGATATTTCGCCACTTAACCATCGTTATGGCACGCCAAAATACGTTTGGAGCGAAGATGGCAGTTCATGTACTGCAACAGCCGTGTGCCAGCACAATGCAAGTCATGTTGTATCCGAAAGTGCTATAATTACCAATGAGGTAACTATTCCCGCCACTTGTGACGAGAGAGGCACAACCACCTACACTGCAACATTTGAGAATACGTTGTTTACAATGCAGACAAAAGATATTGATGATATTCCGGCCAATGGCCACATCGAAGTTGTTGAAGAAGCAGTGGCGCCAACGTGCACTGACATGGGAAAAACCGAAGGCAAGTATTGCTCTGTTTGCGGCAAGGTTTTGGTGGAGCAAGAGGATATTGCGCCTTTGGATCATAATTATGGTGAGCCTTCATACGAATGGAGTGAAGACGGGCGTAGGTGTACTGCAACAGCCGTGTGCCAACGCGATGCAAACCACGTTATGACAGAAAACGCAACTATTTTTATAATCAATACAACTGCCGCTACATGTGAGAGAGAGGGGTCAACTACATACATGGCGGAATTTGGATACGAATTGTTTGAACCACAAATAAATACTGCTGTGGATGCTCCGGCATTGGGTCACAACTATCTCTTACCCATTTACGCATGGAGCGCAAACGGCGGTTCGTGTACGGCAATGGCAATATGCCTGCGCGATGCAAACCACACTATAACAGAAAAAGCAACAATCACGAGCGAGGTAACCATTGCTGCCACCTGCGAGGGAATGGGCGCAACCACCCACACGGCATCGTTTGAAAATGAGGTGTTTGAATCGCAGACAAAGGTTGTTGTGGATATACCAGCCCAAGGCCATACTATGGTAGTGGACGACGCTGTGGAGCCAACATGCGAATCATTTGGCCTTACCGAAGGCTCACACTGCTCTGTTTGCGGGCATGTGTTTAAAGCACAAAACATTTTGCCGGCTTTGCCACATACCGAGGTTGTTGATGAGGCCGTGGAGCCAACTTGTACCATAGCGGGAAAGACAGAAGGCAAACATTGCGCTGTTTGCGGAACTGTTTTGCAAGCGCAGGAGAGAATACCAGCATGGGGACATACAGTGGATATTGATTTGGCTGTGCCCGCAACTTGTACAGTAACCGGTAAAACCGATGGCCGGCACTGCTCGGTCTGCAACACCGTTTTAGTGGCGCAAAAAGAGGTGCCTGCTTTGGGGCATGAGTTTGTCAATTATGTCTATAACAACGATGCCACTACCACTGCCGATGGCACCGAGACAGCCAAATGCGAGCATGGTTGCGGCGTAACCGATACTCGCACTGCTGCTGGCACAAAATTGGCGGAAACACCAGAAAAAGGCACCGCTGTTGCCGAATCAGCCGCCAACGCGGTAAACATCTACGCCTACGGCAATACCATTGTCGTTGAAAACGCCACCAACGAAATCAGTGTTTATAATGCCATGGGCACATTAATCTGTAGGAACGCAACGCCTTGCGTCCGCGCAGAAATAAATGTTGGCGCTCCCGGTGTATACATTGTAAAAACCGGCAGCGTGGCCAAAAGAGTATTGGTGAGCGAATGATAGGCTGGCGATTTATTGCCTCATATAGTGGGGAGGAGTTTTTCCTCCCCCATTTTTTTTCGTAAAAAACCAACCTTTAACTCCTAAATTCTAACTCCTAACTCCTAAATAAACTCAGAATCTTCTGCTGCCGCCGCCAAACGAGCGCCCGCTGCTGCTGTGGTGGCCTCCGCTCGACGATGATTTGGGCGAGTAGCGTTTGGTTGTGTGTGTCGATACAAAAATGTCCGATTTCCGTGAAAGTTTGAACGAATCGGGTACAATATAGTCGGCCGCCGAGGTTGCCTTCTGAATGGTTTTGTATTTTTTACGCTCAATCGCTATGCAAATCCAGCCAATCAGCAGGGCGAACAATATGCATTTCACCCAAGGAAACGAGGCCTCGTAGTCGTAGTCGCTTCCGTACTCGAAAATGAAATAGAGGATTGCGTTGTAGTAATCGTCGTTGTCGAGCCACGAAATCATTCCGTCCATGTACTTGTCGAGGTTATAGCTTGCCACACCATATTCTTTAGGCTTGCCCACATCGAGCACCGTCAGATTGCGGTAGTGCATGTCAATCAGCAATATAACGCCATCGTAGCCATCGATTGTGGGCTTGCCCTTGCCAAAATTGTTGTACTCGAAAAAGTCCATTGCATAAACTTCCGACTGATTATTCCCATCATCATCATCCTTGCAGTTGCGGTTTAATGTAACAACCACCATGTCAACATTATACGTGTTGACAAAATCCTTTACGTAATACTGAATCGTGTCGTATTCCGATTCCGTAAGCAGGTTGGCTGCATCGTACACTTTCAGCGCCGTATCAACGTATGGAGTGCTCAGCGCGTGCGTTATTTTCTCTTCGGTCAGGTCGTCGATTATAAACTGTTTGTGGATGAGCGGCTCATCGTGTGTCCGTCGGCCAATCACGTATTTGCCCCAGTTGTTTTCGGGCATTTTTGTCGAGTCGGGCACAAATTCATCGTCATTCAGAGCTAACTCGCCTACAATATCAAGTGCGAAGTGATTGTAGATTAGATAGTTGGTAATCTCCGAATCTTCGTTCTGCTCGCTCAGGTATTCGTTCAATTGTTCGTTGGCAAATTCTTCGTAATCGAGCATCGAGCCACGGCAGAAAACGTGAAATTGACCAGTTTTCTTGTTGTGGCACAACGCTATACCGCAATCAGGATTGAAATGGTTTACATCGTAGAAATCGCTGTAGAAGCCATCGTAAACATCGTCCGAAGTGACAATTATAAGCGATTCACCATCAAGCAGTCTCGATGTCAAGTGCAGATAGTGCTCTATCATCATAATGGTGTCGGCCGAGCCGTTTTCAATCAGGAATGTCCGTTGCCCGTTGTTCACAATCGGCACTTGGTCGTAGTTGGTTATCGGCGTTGCCATTGCCGATGCAATGGTCGTCAGTGTTATGATTAATATGCTGATAATCTTCATTTTCGGTGATTTTGCTACATGAAAAACAACCATGATATTATGCACAATAGAGCCAGTGCAATCAGAGTCGCTTTCAGAAAGAAGAGCCACGCCTTCACTTTGTCGATTGGCACGTTGCCGACCAGCCGCCCGGTTTGGCCGTTCATGGCGAAGGGATAGGTCTGGCCTTTGAAGTGGGTGTTGAGCATCCACACGGGCAGCAGGGCGTATTTAATGTCCGAAATGTTGATGTTTTTGTCCTCCTGCATGTTCATCACTTTGCCGTTAACTGTCGATAAGAACGAGGAAATCAGAGTGTTACCCATTCTCAGGTTTGCGCGTTCCTGACTTTCGTCGGATGTGACATCGTATTTTTCGGCCAAAAAGCCCGACAGATACGAGTAGTTGAACGGCTTAAACTTTTCGTAATCAAATGGTTCGATAGAGTCCATTGTGTCGTCATCGAATTTTTTGCTGCCATCAACCGGCACTTTTTCATATTTGATGCTACCAGCCCGTTCAATGTGGTAAACATCGGTTTTGGTGTAGATGTAATCGCCTGAGCGCCACGATGTCGATTTGTGAACTTCGCCCGAAAGGTTTCCCATTGCGTGGCCGTTGTAGAGCCAGAACGGAATGTAAACTCCGGTTATTTTGCCGATGTTTTCGGGGTTGGCAAACTGGCTCGGAGCAAGTTTTTTCTTTCGCAGGAATTTGTTGTAGGCATCGATTGCGTCCTGGTGGGTTGTCTCGAACGGGATAATCAGGTCGGGGCGGAATCTGCCTTCGAGCCTGTTCTTCATTATGCTCACGCTGCCGCAATAAACGCATTGGGTAGCTGTTGTGTTATCGTCGGTTACAAGTTGCGCGCCGCAGTTTTGGCAAATGTAAACGTTCAGCTCAGGCTGGGCGTCGGTCTCTTCGCTTTGCTGATAAATGTCATGGTCGGAGTCGGCGGTTAGCTTAAACACCTCATCTTGCGAGAGTTGGCAGCCGCATGCGTTACATCGCCAGTTTTGTCCTTCGGCATTGAAGAGCAGTTCGCTACCGCAGTTCGGACATTTCAGGTTTGTCGATTCCATTATCGATTTTTATTTATATCGATTTTAATGATGGTCGTTTATTGCTTCTGTTTACCGAAATTGCAAACATCAGCACCACCACAAAGCATACCATCGGTACCAGATACGAGATGTTGATATTCGTTGCGTCAGAAATGGCACCCTGAAGCGGTGGAAGAAGAGCACCACCTAAAATGGCCATTATCAAGCCTGAAGCACCGATTTTTGCGTCAGCACCCACATTCTCGAGTGCGATGCCGTAGATGGTTGGGAACATCAGCGACATAAAGAAGCTGACACCGATGAGTGCCGCAATGCAGACTGCACCAGTACCGCTGCACAACGCAACTATCAGACACAGAACAATATCGGCGGCCGCAGCCCAAAGCAGAAGTCTCGATGGCTGAATCCATTTCATCAGCCAGGTGAAGATGAATCGCGCCGCGCTAAATCCAATAATACTAAACAGATAGATGGTTGCAGCATCGGCTTCGAGCAGGCCGAGTTCCTGCATCACAATGCGGATGGTGAACGACCAAACGCAGATTTGCGCGCCGACATAGAAGAATTGCGCAACAACGCCGAACACGTATTTCTTATTCTTAATCAATCGTTTAAACGAATCGAGCACGCTGTCGTGGCTGTTGTCGCTGCCTTCGGGCATACGAACCAAAAGCATCACAACCATAATCACCAGAAGCACAAAACCGAGCGTCATATAGGTGCCTGTGATGGCGTTCAGCTCGTGCGACTGCATTGCGGAAAGGTCGGCGGCGGACATTGCGGCGCGGTCGGATGCTGTGGCGCTCGACAGTTGCGAAAGAATGAAAAACTGACTCATCAGAATGCCGGTTATCGAGCCTAACGGATTGAACGCCTGCGCGATATTAAGCCTTCGGGTAGCCGTTTCGGGCGAGCCCATCGACAAAATGTAAGGGTTGGCCGTTGTTTCCAAAATTGAGCATCCGCCAGCCAGTATGTATATGGCTATCAAGTAGAAAGCGTACGATGCGGCTCTCGATGCCGGGAAAAACAGGATGGCACCGGCTGCGTAAAGCACAAGGCCCAGAATGACACCGCTTTTGTAGCTGTATTTGCGGATGAAAAGCGCGGCCGGAAGCGCAAAGCAGAAGTACGAGCCGTAGAACGCAAACTGAATGAGCGATGTCTGCGTGTCGGTCATCGACATTATGCGTTTGAAAGCGCTTAACAGCGTGTCAGTCATATTGTTAGCCATTCCCCAAAGCAAGAACAGAAGTGTCACAAGGCTGAACGGCACAAGATACTTTTTCTCTATTGTCTTCATTTTATGTGTGGTTTTAGTGGTTATTATGCGGTTTTAAGAGTTTTTCCAGCTTACGCGGAATTGGTCGCCGATGATTTCACGCACCTTTGCAACAACTTCAGCATCAGCCTGTTCGTTAACAAAATCGATGTTTTTCAGAACGTTCTGCGGATTGGTTGTCGAGAACAGGTTCGAAGCTATCCGATTGTTGCCAAGGCTGTACTGCATTGCGAGTTTTTCGATAGGATAACCGATTGAATCGCAGTATTTTGCCGCTTCAGCACAAGCATCGCGTAACGCTTTTGGTGCAGGATGCCAGTCGGGTGCGCCGCGCATTGTCAAAAGGCCCATCGATAGCGGACTTGCATTGATGACACCTATGCCACGGCTTTCGAAAAAGTCAAGAAAATCAACAAGTTTGTCATCGCAAAGGCAATAGTGGCAGAAGTTAAGAACGCTCTCAACTGTGCCTTCGGGCGAGTGCTCGACAACCCATTTCAAGTTCTCGAGTTGCAGGTCGGTAATGCCAACGTGCCCCACAACGCCCTTCCCGCGAAGTTCGACAAGAGCAGGAAGTGTCTCGTCCACAATCTTTTGCAGACCGCCCGGCAGAGCAGCCTGAAACTCAATATCGTGGACGTTAATCAGGTCGATATAATCGACGCCGAGCCGTTCCATACTCTCAAAAACGCTGTCGTGGGCGCGTTTTGCGGAATAATCCCACGTGTTCACGCCGTCTTTGCCGTAGCGTCCGACCTTCGTCGAAAGAATATAGCGGTCGCGGGGAATTTCGCGCAAAGCCTTGCCCAGAACGGTTTCGGCTTTCAAGTGCCCGTAGTACGGCGACACATCGATAAAGTTGATTCCATTCTCAACCGCGGTGTGCACCGCCTGTATGCCATCGGCCTCTTTGAGTGAGTGGAAAACGCCGCCCAAACTAGACGCGCCAAAGCCCAAAGCCGACAACTTCAAGCCCGTTTTTCCAAGATTTCTCAATTCCATTTTACAAGTATTCTAAAGATTTTACCAGGGGCTTCGCTCCACTGTTTCAGTGCGTAAGCGGCATCGTTCGGCTCAATTACGCGACTAATGAACGACTCGATTGGCACTCCCGGTTTCGAAAGATATTTTATAACAGCCTCAAAATCTGACGGATTGGCGTTGCGCGACCCCATTATGTCGAGTTCTTTCTTCACAAACAGGCTCGTTGTCAGGGCAATATCGGTTTTGGCATAGCCTATGCAGACAATGCGCCCCGTGAAGGCCACGCGGTTGACAGCCAACTGATAGGTTGGTGCAGCGCCAACGGCCTCAATCACAACATCGGGCGACGGCAGATTCCATTCGGTGGCGGTGTTGTAGGTGTAAGTGGCGCCAAGTTGACGGGCCAAAGCAAGTTTCTCGTCGTCAAGGTCGGCTGCAATGACGGTTGCGCCACGCGTCACGGCACGCACCACAGCACCCAGCCCCACCATTCCGCAGCCGATTACCATAACTATATCAGTATCAGTCACTCTGCCACGGTCAACAGCGTGAAAACCAACGCTCATCGGCTCAATCAAAGCCGCATCGCGCAGCGAAACCGAGCCGCAAGGAATGATTTTCTGCCACGGAAGGCTGATAAACTCCTGCATTGCGCCGTTGCGCTGAACGCCAAGCGTCTCGTTGTTCTCGCAGGCATTGACACGACCACGGCGGCACGACGCACAATGTCCGCAGTTGGTGTATGGATTGACGGTAACAGTCTGTCCTACAGTAAGTCCTGACGGAACATCGCTGCCAATTTCAACAACAGTCGCGCCGATTTCGTGTCCGGGAATGCGCGGAAAAGTAACCATTGTGTTGCCACCGCGATAAGTGTTAAGGTCAGAGCCGCAGAAGCCCACGTAGCCAAGTTTCAGCAGCACCTCGCCGGGTTTCACCGCCGGTTTTTCCACATCGACAACCGCAACGTTGCCAGGTGATTGAATTTGAATTGCTTTCATCATATATTTTAATTTTAGGTTATTCCGACATATTTTTTACATACTCTAATTCGGGTAAATTCTTGAACCCGTAGAATTTAACCGCGTTTTCGCCAAGGAATGACGCCTTTTCGGATTGAGTCAAATCATTGGTTTTCAGAATAAAATCGTACGACATTCGATAGGTGATAGCACAAATGGTGCGGGGATAGTCACTGCCCCACATCAGTTTGTCAATCCCGACCAAATCAGCCGCTTCACGAATGGCTTTTACTGCCGACGGGAACGGGTAGAACTCGCTGTTATACAGCCAGGTAATTCCGCCCGACTCAATGAAGACATTGCTGTTTCTTGCCAGAAGAATCTGATTTTTCCAATTATTGGTGGTCGCAAGTCCGAAGTGGCCAATGGCGATTCTCAAGTTCGGACATTCTGTTATAAGTTGCTGAAATTCTGCAATCTGTCTTTCGTCATCGGCAAGGCACATCGAGAAAGTCATTTTGTTGGCTTCCATAAATTTCATTGCCGGCAGCAAGTCGGTCATTGGGCGGCGAACACGGTGTCCGGGTATTGCAATTCCCTTAAAACCACGAGAATACAAAGTCTTGACATCGTTCAAAATATCATCGGCGGAAATCTGTTTTTCGGCTTCAGCCGATTCCAAACCGAGCCGTGGCATTCCGCAAACGAAAAATCTGTCGGGGTATTTTTGCGCCACTTCAGCAAGATAATCGTTCTGGTAACCGTCGATAACTTCTTGAACCACAACGGCTCCGCCAACTTGCGCATAGTCCATGTTGGCAAGGAAAATTTCGGCGGTGTTGCGTCCGTCGGCCATAAATGGCGGCAGCATCTGGCGCTCGCCATCGAAAAACATCGAGCGGCCGCGGTTTGTGGTGTAAATCCGCTGCCCGTCGACCACGGTGTCTTGTTTCAGCCATAAGTGACTGTGTGCATCAATAATATTCATTTCTTTATAATTCGTTCAGTGTGATTACAATATGGGAAATTTGTGCACCCAATAAACCAGTATCCATTTTTCCCTTTTCTTTTTACAAGGAACCCTCCGCAAGACGGGCACTTTTTTGGACTCAACAGAATTGTCGCATCTCGAAGCGTGTATTTGCATTTTGGAAAATTAGAACAACCAACAAAGGTATTCCCGTCGTGCTGTACTTTTAAAAGCGTTCCCGTCTTACAAACTGGACATTCTGTCCGATTTGCATCTGATAATTTTTCAATTCCAGTAAAACAAACTGATTTTGATTCAGGGAATTCCCTAAAGAAAGGCGAAGGATTTTTGTTGTCGGTTAGAATAAATGTCCTGTTTTTGGTACGAGTTATTGCGACATAAAAAAGCCGTCTTTCTTCTGCGAACTTATAACTTTCGGCATTCGTCAAAACAAGATTCAAAACCTCATCATCAGCTATTTGATTTGGGAAACCGAGTTTGTCATTTTTGAAATTCAAAATAATAACATTATCCGCCTCTAATCCTTTTGACTTGTGAACAGAAAGGAAATCTATTTTTAATTCAGGGATAGGTGAGTATACCAATTTCTCATCCCGATTGTCATAAACAATTCTAAAAAGCCCTGTGTTTTTGACAATTTCAATGTCATAGTTTGTTCTTCCTAAAAGCAGAATGGAAGAAGTTGCGCCGAACTCTGAAACTATTTTTCTAATTGCCAGTTGAATGGCAGACTTCGGGTCATCATTGAATCCACAGAAAACAAGCGGATAATCAAGTCTTTTATCCGAACGCAAACTTTTTCGTAATTGCATAGGATTTCGTAAAACAAAACGTGAAGCTTCATCTATCAATTGTTGGGAATTCCGATAGGTCTTCTCAATCCTTAAAACTTTTGTTTTCCCGAAGTATTTTTCAAAATCTGTAAATAAGGAAATATCGCTTCCCGCAAAACGGTAAATTGACTGCCAATCATCACCTACACAGAAGACTTTTGCTTTGTTAGCAATAACCTTCAAAAAATTGAAACGCGATTTAGAAATGTCCTGATACTCATCAATAATCAAATACTTGTATGGTAAAATATCGCAGCCTTTGGCAATTTTATCTGCTGCATTGTTTATCATATCAGAAAAGTCAATAGAGTTGTTTGCAGAGAGGTATTTTTGATATTCCGTTAAAAGCGTCTTAATTATGTCCAGAAACAAACTCGTCCGTTCCTGAAGAAATTCATCATCTTCTTTTGAAATATAATCTCGTCGTAATTGTTCAATTTGCTCTACTTTATAATTGTTTGATTTGAAAAGTGTTATAAAAGTGCAGCATAATTTCATAAACTCTGAAAAGTATTTGTTGCTTTTGCTCGCATAGACAGTATTGAATATGTCCGTAAAATCGCGAGACTTAAATTCAACACCGTTAGTACTCAAAATCTCTTCAAGCTTTTTTAGCAGAATGCCTTCTGAATTATAATAAGAATATGTTTCTAACAATTTGGTATTATGTTCTTTATGAAATTCTCGTTTCCATTGAATACCATCTACATATTTTCTCGCCTCAATAGGTGAAAGCCACGGAACACGAAAATCTTTTGTAACACCAAAATGTTCCAAATAAATGTCATAATCAGTGAGATAGAAATCGGGGCGGTAGTTTTTGCGAAGCGGGTCATCACTTTCAAAAGGATAAAGTTTTTCGTATTCATAATTTATGCCGTGCATAAAAAGAAAGTTGGCGATTTTAGTTTCTTCAAGACTTTTAACTATCTCATTATTAAGTGTTGTGTATGCTTTTGCTTTTTCCTCGCCAGTTTCACGAATATATTTCTCGCGGTCGTATTTTGATTTAAGAGTTTCAAGGTCAGCCGTTTTTTCTTCTTCGTACAATTCACCAAGCGAGGAATAATTTTCCATTTTGTCAGGGATTTCAAGATAATAGGAAAAATATTCTGTCAGAATTTTTATAAGGTCGGGATAATTTAAAAGTCTGTTCTCGAAAAAGTTATGAACGAACTGATTCAGTACATTCTCATCGGAAACTTCAGGTCGGCAACCATCAGCATTTTTGATTATATCAAGTCCCAACTTGTGAAATGTTGTTGCCTCAACAGGAATACCCAATTTGTTTTGGATTCGTTCCGTCATTTCCTGCGCTGATTTCTTTGTGAAAGATATTAGAAGAATTTCTGCGGGGTTTACTTGTTTTACCTCACTCAAATATTTCACCTTTGCAGCAATTGTGAGCGTTTTTCCGCTACCAGCGCCAGCCAATACAAGAACTCTGTCTTCATCCGTAATAACAGCTTCTCGTTGTTGGTCATCTAACGATTTTCCATCAATATTAGAGAATAATGCATCATATTTCTTTGATTCAGAACTAACAAAGTTTTTATTAGCGATGCTTACTAAATCCTGCAGTGCAGAATACGTATTTTTAAAACACTCAATTTCAGAAAAAAAGTGGTGTTTGGAAGAAATTCTAAGAGTTGAGATTTCGGAATACAAATTCTGCCATTTCAATCTAAAAGCATTTTCAGCGGAATATGTTATATACTTCTCTTGCAGATTATTAAACTCATTAAGGAACTTATTAATGGGTTCTTTGAATTGTGAGTCAATATATTTTTCGTTCACAGCACTAATTAAATCGTGCAGAGTCATGTATGTGTTTTTAACACGCTCAATTTCAGGAAAAAACGGATGCCTTTTAGGAATCTTAAGATTCGAAACTTCCGAATACAAATTCTGCCATTTCAATTTAAAGTCTTTCTCAACGGAATTTGTTATATAGTTCTTTTGAAGTATATCAAACTCGTTAATGAATTCATTTATAGGTTCTTTAAGGATAGAAAGCTTTTTCTTTAGGTTTTTATTTGCCTTCCAAATAAGAATAAAGGAAAAGAATGCTACGACTATAATGGCAGCAACTAACATATACATACATTTTTCAGTATGTATATACTCCATAATAGCCGATTCAATATTTAGCATTCTCATTATCAATCAGTGTACATCACTTCTTTTTCTTCGGTTTCACTTCGGGCAGTTCGTCGTACATCTGCCTAACAAGATTGCAGAACGCATCGCTATTATCAACTATATCGGTGATAATCATTGGTTTAGCCCCTTCGTATGGTTCGGCATAGCGGATATCGGAAATAAGCCTCAACGCTACGGGCACTGGCTTGATTAGCAGGCGGTTATCGTAGATTCCGCCAAAAATGCGGCCATTGTAATACAGAATGTATTCGCCCATCATTGCGCGGAAGGTCACGCCATCGAGTGCCGAAAGTTGGTCAAGCACATAATCCAAAAAGTTCTTATCAGAAGCCATATTCTTTTTTTGTGTTCGCCATGCGACGATATATATTCAAACAATTAATACTCTATAAAATTCTATATATCAAATCATTACTTCTCACAACGTTACTCCTGTCTTAAAAATAGCAGTTTCCCTATAATTATTCTTTTCGCTGTTCACTTGATTACCGTTCAATACGCCAGTCAGGAATTCGACAAAGCGCGGCAAAACCTTCTCAATTGATTCATTTTCAGCAATTACACCTGCATTAAAGTCAATCCAATTCGGTTTTGCTGCAAAAAGCGGTGTGTTGGTCGATATTTTCAATGTCGGCACAAACGTTCCGAATGGCGTTCCTCGTCCAGTGGTGAAAAGCACTATCTGACAGCCACTTGCGGCCAGAGCAGTGCTTGCCACAAGGTCGTTGCCAGGTGCGCTCAAAAGGTTCAAGCCGCGGCGCTCAATGCGGTCGCCGTATGCAAGCACATCGCGGACAATGCTTTTGCCGCATTTCTGCGTGCAGCCGAGCGATTTCTCCTCCAGCGTCGAAATGCCCCCAGCCTTGTTCCCCGGCGACGGATTCTCGTAGACTGGCTGATTGTTGGCTATGAAATATTGCTTGAAATTGTTTATCAATGAGACAGTTTTGTCGAAAATCTCGCGACTCTCGCAGCGGTTCATCAGTATGGTTTCGGCGCCAAACATTTCCGGCACTTCGGTCAAGACGGTTGTTCCGCCCTGTGCCACCAGCCAGTCACTAAACAAGCCGAGCAGCGGATTGGCCGTTATTCCCGACAGTCCGTCGGACCCGCCGCATTTCAAACCGACGCGCAATTTTGACATCGGCACGGGCGTACGCTCGTCGCGTGAGCAAACCGCAAAAATCGAACGCAAAAGTTTAAGTCCATACTCAACTTCGTCGCCATCAACTTTCTGTGCCTCAAACATTTTTACGCGCGACTCATCGACATTGCCAACGAGTTCACTGAAGGCTGAAAGTTGATTGTTCTCGCAGCCCAAACCCACAACCAGCACACCGCCAGCATTGGGGTGCTGCACCATATCGCGCAGAATTTTACGCGTGTTCTCATGGTCGCAGCCGAGTTGCGAACAGCCGTAATTATGTGGAAATGCGACAATTGCGTCAACGTTGCCCATCCGCCCGGACACTTCGGCCGAGAAACGTTCGGCAAGTTTTTGCGAAATTCCGTTCACGCAGCCAACAGTCGGAATTATCCAAATCTGATTGCGAATGCCCACCAGCCCCGATTTCCGTCGGAAACCGTTGAAAGTCAGTTTTTCAGCCGCATCTGCAATTTCTTCAAGTTTTGGAGAATAAGTGTAATCCGACACTCCTTCAAGATTGGTTTTCAAAATATTATGGTCGATATGGCAGCCAATACCTACGGCTTGCGTCACGTGCCCGATTGGAAAGCCGTATTTTATCACGTTTTCGCCTTGAGCGAGATTTTTGAGCGAGAATTTGTGACCAGCCGGAATGTCGTCGGCAAGGGTGATTCCGCCGCAAAGCGGAATGGTGGTTCCTACCGCCATTGGCTGTAGCGCAACCGCCACATTATCAGCCTGATTTATTTGAATATATTGTGCCATAGCCTACAAAACCGATTTTACAGCCTCTCGCATACCCGACTTCTGAATCAACTCCAAATCGTTGGTTAGCAAGTCGGTAAGCCCAGGAATAAGATTCAAGTTCTCGCCCCAAATCAACTCTTTAGCGCCAAGCACGCCTTTCGCAACTTCGGCGCAACTGCCTGTCGCCCAAAGCGTTTTGAGCAAATTCAATATTTCGGGGGCATCGTTCGGCACAATTTCGTCAGCGCCGCGGCGGCCGCCTTTATAATAGGTGCAAATGGCTGCAAGCCCAAGCACAATGCACTTCGGAAGTTGTCCTTTGCGTTCCAGATATGTCTTCAAGCCAGGCAGGTCGCGCGTCTTGAATTTCGGGAACGAGTTGAGCATAATGCTTGTGACATAGTGTTTTACAAACGGATTATTGAAACGGTCTTTTACATCGAGAGCAAATTTCCGCAGTTCGTTTTCGGGAAGATTCAGTGTGGGCATAAGTTCCTCAAACATCACTTTATCAACAAATTGGCCCACTAGTTCATCGCTGCAGCACTCGCGTACAGTATTGAGTCCGCTCAAATAACCCACAGGCGACAGCACCGTATGCGGTCCGTTCAAGAGCGTCACCTTACGCTCGTGGTACGGCGCTTCCGACGGCACAAAATGCACGTGTAGCCCAGCCTTGTCGGCGGGGAACTCGTCAGAAAGCGATTCGGGCGCCTCTATCACCCAAAGGTGGAAAACTTCGCCAACAACCAACTGTTTGTCATCGAAGCCGATACGCTCCAAAATCGCGTCGGCGTTGTCCTTCGGATAACCAGGCACAATGCGGTCGACTAGCGTGTTGTAAACCGCGCACGCCTCGTCGAACCACTTTTTAAAGTCACTGCCAAGATTCCAGTGGTCGATATACTGATTGATACATTCGGTTAAATGCTTGCCGTTGTGAAAGATAAGCTCGCACGGTAGAATGATGAAGCCTTTCGAGACATCGCCCTTGAAATGCTCAAAGCGGTGGTAGAGCAACTGCACGAGTTTTCCAGGATATGAGAGCGCAGGCTTATCAGTGAACTTGCACGCAGGGTCGAAGGCGATTCCGGCCTCTGTGGTGTTCGAAATGATAAACCGCATTTCGGGCTGCTCTGCCAGTTTCAGGTAGGCATCGAAATCTTTGTACGGGTCAATGCCGCGGCTCACAACGTCAATCAAATCAATGGTGTCAACCGTTTTGCCGCCGTCAAGTCCTTGAAGGTTAAGGTGATAAAGCCCGTCTTGAGCATTGAGCATCTCAACTTTTCCACCCGCCCTCGGCTGAACCACCACCACCGATGCGTTGAAATCGGTCTTCTGATTTGTTTTCCAGATAATCCAATCCGCGAAAGCGCGCAAAAAGTTACCCTCGCCAAATTGAATCACCTTTTCGGTATATTTTTTGGCGTTAGCGGTCTCTCTATTCAGTTGTTTCATTTCGTTTCCCGATAAAGTGTTTACCCAAAATTACACAAATATCGCTAACGGAATCGGTTTTGAAAAGTATTTTGTACTTTTTTATTTCGTTTTAGGATGACCGTGAAAAAAACAATATTTTGCGAATATGTGTAATGTGGTGAAATTCAGATGTTTATTTTCTTTGTATAAAGTCGGGCTGTTTTTTTTTTGTTGATTTAAAGCCCTATTCATTTTATAAATACTTATGTTTGTAGTCCTTATTCCATTAATCAACGTTATGAAACGGATATTAAATATTAAGAGTTTAGTACTATTGGTATCTGTTGCGGCGATAGTCGTATCATGTGGTCAGTCGGAACAGAAATCAGGTATAAAACTCGAGAATCTGGATACATCGGTGCGCCCTGCCGATGATTTTTATCAATTTGCATGTGGGGGTTGGATGAAAAATAATCCGCTGCCCGATGATTACTCTTGTTACGGCTCTACAGAAATGATTTCTCAAAACAATACTAATCAAATCAATGTGCTGTTAAAAGAGATAGCTGACAAGCCGCAAGAGCAGGGAAGTGTCGCTTACAAAATTGCCATCTTGTACAACCAGATGATTGATAGCGTAACGCTAAACAAAGAAGGAATCAAGCCGTTGGAACCTGAATTGAAACGGATACGAGCCATTAACGATAAAACAGAATTTTTATCGACGATGTTCAAGTTATATCAAACCACTGACGCTTACTTTTCTTATGGCATTGATATTGACCCGCAGGACAGCCGAAATTATATAGTATTTGTTGCTCAAGGCGGACTGTCACTTGGCGAGCGTGAATATTATATTGATACAGATGAAAATACATTAAATATTATGTCGGCTTTTCGCGACTACGTAACGAAGATGTTTGAATATGTTGGCTACGATGCGGAAACGGCTAAGAACAAGATGAATGACGTAATCAGGATTGAGACAAGGATGGCTAAAGTTTCAAAGACCCGCACTGAATTACGTAATACAGAAGCCAACTACAACAGAATCCAGTATTCAACGCTGTGTGAGAATTATAAGAATATCGATTTTGACAAAATGTGTGATGTCGCAGGATATACCAATCTCGATTATTTATGTTTGTGTCAACCGGAATATACGGAAGAGTTAAATAAAATGATAGTCGAAGAAAGTCTTGAGGCTCAGAAATCCTATCTTGAGTGGGCGTATATCAATGCCGCCGCTTATTACCTGTCCGATGATATATGTAACGAGCATTTTAATTTCTATGGTAAGGTAATGAGCGGGCGTGTCCAGGATTATCCAAGATGGTACCGTGCGGCTGATTTGTGCAGTGAATATATGCCTGAAGCTGTGGGGCAATTGTATGTCGAAAAGTATTTCCCTTCAACGCACAAGGAGCGTATGACCAAAATGGTGAAAAATCTTCAAAATGCTTTGCGCAAACGCATTATGGAGCAGGAGTGGATGAGCGATTCGACAAAGAATGCGGCAATAGATAAATTAAATTCTTATTATGTGAAGATTGGTTACCCCGACCAGTGGCGCGACTACTCGCATGTTGATGTATCGCCCGATAAATCGTTGTGGGAGAATATAATGGCTATCAGTGCCAACGAAATGGAGTATGAAACAAAAAAACACTATAATCAACCTGTTGATCGCAATGAATGGGGAATGTCACCGCAAACTGTAAATGCTTATTACAATCCGGCAACCAATGAAATCTGCTTCCCCGCTGGTATTCTGCAATATCCGTTCTTCGACATGGAGGCTGACGACGCCTTCAATTATGGTGCTATTGGAGTTGTTATCGGTCACGAGATGACTCATGGCTTTGATGATGAAGGACGCAAGTTCGACAAGAATGGTAACTTAAGCGAATGGTGGGCAAAAGGCGATGCTGAAAAGTTTGTTGAACACGTTACTCCGTTAGTCAGTTTCTTCAACAATATTGAAGTTCTCGATGGTTTGAAGGCTAACGGTGAGTTGACGTTGGGAGAGAATCTGGCCGATCACGGAGGTTTGCAAGTGGCGTACCAGGCCTTTCTTGATGCCACAAAGGAAAAACCTCTTGCAGTTAAAGACGGGTTCACTCCTCAGCAGAGGTTCTTTATTGCTTATGCTACCGTTTGGGCCTGCAATATCCGTGACGAGGAGATCCGGTCATTAACCAAGAGCGACCCGCACTCGCTTGAACGTTGGCGTGTGAATGGTACTCTTCCGCATATTAACGCATGGTATGAAGCCTTTGATGTAAAGGAAGGCGACAAATTGTTTGTACCGGCAGCCGAGAGAGTTGATATATGGTAATGCAGTAAAAGTCACTATTTACCGACAGTCGTGCATGTGATTGTGGCTTGTATTATGATGGGCATTTTTCAGATTGGCTATACCATTTTTCTTTTGAACCGATTCGATGTGGTTTCGCTATTGAATTAGTTGAACAATGTACGCAGATATTCAAAATCAACTCTTGAAGAAATTGGCCGCCATTAACGATGCCGGGCTGTTTAACGAAGATGCTACAATAATGTCGGACAATGCTGTTGTTGATTCTGGCAGAGGCCGATTGCTGAATTTTCGCACCCCGGATCCGTTACAACTGAATCAAAGAGTGACATTCTCTTCTGCTTGTAATGCCAGTGAAACTACTTTGGAGAAGAAAATAGCGCAACTACTTGATGCAGAGGATTGTATTCTCTATAGTTCCCCGTTTGAAGCTAATAGTGCACTCGCCAACAAGTTGTTTGATCGGGCAGATGCGCTGATTTATAATTCATTTGGGAGATTCTCGTTGATCGGAGGCCCCAATTTCTGCCGTTATACCAAATACAAGTATCATGGTTTTGATATTGATGATATCGAAAAACAACTTAAATTATCTCAGGCTCAGTATAATAGAATGCTTATAGTCGATTCGGTCGACATTGCAACGGGCAATGTGGTTCCATTGGACCGAATCATAGAACTCGCAGAAAAATATCGTGCGCTTGTTGTTGTTGACCAAACGCTGTCGGCAGGAATAATCGGCAATGGAGGATGTGGAATATGCAGCCTTTTTGATAATCGCAGTGGCGTTGACATACATACAGGCTCATTACAATACTTAGGATCAAATAGTGGAGCCTACATTGCGGGTAAACGGGAAATTGTCGATTTACTGAGGCAATACACGTATTCTTTGCAGACATCAGCATCAATGATCCCAAGTAATATTGCAGCATCTGTGGCGGCTTTAGACTCAATTGCCGAAATGAATGCCGAACGACAATATATTTTGCAGATAACCAACTATTTTATAAAGAAGCTTTATTGTATGGGACTAGAGATACCTCCCACACAAACATCTCGTTTTGCTGTTATCACAGGTGAGAGCAATCGGACAGAAGCAATAGCTGAAACTCTGTATAAAAAAGGCGTGCTTGTAACAGCATTAACACCACCGTATGTTGGCAAGGAACAGTGCCGGTTGGTTTTAAATCTTTCGTCGGGCCACACAAAAGATGATGTTGATAAAGCCTCTCAAATTTTTGAGTCAATCGTTCCGATGTTTCCTAAAGGATAGCGTGTTTGTTGTAATGCGTTGAGTGTTAATTGGTTTAGTCGTTGATTCGATTGTTTCCTACTTTTTTTTAGTACGCAAACAAAATACTTGCACTTCAAAAAACTTGCATTACTTTTGCACCCGCATCAGAGCATTGGCGTATGGTGTAATGGTAGCACATCAGATTTTGGTTCTGCCAGTCAAGGTTCGAGTCCTTGTACGCCAACATTTTCAAGGGTGCAAGCGTTTCAAAATTCTGTTTTGAAACGCTTTTTTATTTTACGCCTTTTTGCTCGCTTTTTTAGAACAGATACCCCATCTTAACGTAAAGATTCGACTTTTTGCCGGAATCTTGGTCGTTGAATGGTGTGGCCCAGTCGATCGAAAGAATGAAATTTTCATTCATTGCAATTTTTAGACCTATGCCGCCAGATACGTGTGGCCTATAAATGCTTGATTTTGAGAATTTGAAGTAATTGTCTGGATCATCGTTGGTTGAGGCGGCAGCAATACGGGCCTGTTGCTCATCGATGGCGACAGGCTGAAGAACCATGCCTATATCAAGAAGAGGGTTGGCTGCCACATAGAAGTGCTGCGTGCCGATGTCGAAGTTTACCATTTTGAGGCGTAGCTCAATGTTGGCGAGAGCGAAGCCATTTGCTATTAT
The DNA here is from genome assembly GCA_017650325.1 of Salinivirgaceae bacterium. Lineage (GTDB taxonomy): Bacteria > Bacteroidota > Bacteroidia > Bacteroidales > SZUA-534 > RUG13583. Next base: position 24,515 of record JAGCFC010000150.1, read on the forward strand.
TCGGTTGCGCATTACTCCGCGCAGCGAGCTTGAACCTCCGAGACTCTCATAAGTGGCTCGCTTAAGTGTCAGATTGTTGTGGTAGCAAAGCATATAGAATGGAGTCTTGCCGGCTAGTGTCAGTTGAGCTCCTATGCGATAGGCCAGAACGAATCTTTTTGAGGAGGTCAGCGCGATGTATTGGCGGAAGTTGGCATTGAGTTTTAGGTTGTTGAATTCTGATTTGTTGGCAAAAGCCGCAGTGTATGTCAGAAAAACATCGGCCCATATGCCTGCAGATGGTGCGGCAGATTGGTCGCGGCTGTCAAAAGTGGTGCCGGCGTGTACATACGGGAATAATCCTCCGGTGCACTCGTTGTCGGCGATAAGTCCCCATTGTCTGTATTTGTCGAAGAGACAATCGATGTCGGGAAGTTTGTGAGCATCAGACTGTCCGCGGTTCAACTTGTCGATATCGACTCGCCCGATGTCGAAGTTAAGCAGTCCACAACCAAAGTTCCATTGTATATGGTCGGTTATGCGGCCTTGAATGTCGGCGGCAGCGCGGAACATATTGCGCCGGTATTTGTAAAAAGCCCGCGAACGGTAGGCGTTGTCATTGTCATCGTGCCAGACGCTGTTGTATACAGACTGATAGCCGTTGAATCCGGTGAAATCGCTCATGTCATCGGGCATGAACGATATGTCGGCTGACAGACGGTGGCCGGGTACAAGTGCGCGGGAGTCGAGATTTAAACGCAAAAGTCCGTTGTGTTTTGTGGTATAGTTGGCTTCGGCAAATATGGAGTGTAGATATTCGGGGTAATATGAACCATCGCCGTGGTAGTAGATGTTGGTCAGTGCGCCATATTGGAATCCCAGGTCGGCATCGTATGAAATTGACGGTAGAACGCCGAATGTCCATCCGGTTTTCACATCGCTCTGAGCCATAGATGTATGCACGGATAAAACGACTGCCAAGAATGATGTTATGATGCGTTTGGTCATCGTATCGGTAGTTTTAAAAGATAAGCTGCTCTGCCTTTTGTACGAAGGCGTAGCTCTGATTTGTCGTGGAAATCACGGCAGATGCAGAATTGCGGCATGTTTGATATGGTCATAGTTGCAGCCAAATGATGGACAAAGATAATAGCAGTTATATAATATAGGAGCCGACAGTGCTTTTTTGTAAAATATGATAGAAGTCGCGGGGGCCATTATGTCGTAATACATGGACTTACAGCTTATTTAGACTAAAAAATGGTTGCTTGTTGACCTTGACAAAAATCAGTTAATCACGTATGCCACAATTGACTGTGGTGCGGGTTATAAGTGTCATATTAACAGTGTGTTACAAAGAAGGATGAGAGAGGGAATTGCCGCGCCAAAAAAAATTGCTGCGCGCCCAACTTCTTTTTTTCTTTGTGCCATAAAATTTTACTGATATGAAAAAGATTAGAGTTGCAATTGTGGGCTATGGAAACATAGGCCATTATGCTTTGGACGCGCTTCTTGCGTCGCCCGACATGGAACTGGCTGGCGTTGTACGCCGCAATGGTGCCGCTGACAAACCGGCCGAACTTGCTAATTACGAAGTTGTTAAATCGATAAAAGAGTTGAAGGATGTTGACGTGGCAATTTTGGCTACACCAACCCGCAGTGTTGAGGAGCACGCTAAAGAGTGCCTTGCAATGGGCATCAATACTGTCGATAGCTTCGATATTCACACACAGATAGTTGCGTTGCGCCGCTCGCTCGATTCTGCTGCAAAGGCTGGCAATGCCGTATCTATAATTTCGGCAGGATGGGATCCGGGGTCTGACTCGATTGTCCGCACTCTGATGCAGAGTTTGGCGCCTAAAGGCTTGACTTGGACCAACTTCGGCCCGGGTATGAGCATGGGACACTCAGTTGTTGCTCGTTCGAAAAAAGGTGTTAAAAACGCCCTTTCGATGACAATGCCTCAGGGAGCTGGCATCCATAGCCGTCTTGTATATGTTGAACTTGAGGAAGGCTTTACCGCACAGCAGGTTTACGACGAGTTGAAAGCCGACGACTATTTCGCACACGACGAGTTGCACGTTATTCCTGTAGCTAGCGTCGATGAGTGCCGCGATATGGGCCATGGCGTGCTTTTGGAGCGCAAGGGTGTTTCGGGCAAGACTCAAAACCAACTCTTCGAGTTCAAAATGAAGATAAACAACCCCGCACTTACTGGTCAGGTGCTTGTCAACACAGCTCGCGCCGCAATGAAACAGAAGCCCGGCTGCTACACAATGGTCGAGATTCCGGTCATCGATTTTCTGCCCGGCGACCGCGAGGAGCTTATTTCGCATTTGGTTTAATGCTGTTGGCGAGTAATTGATTGTTGAAAGATATTCTCGCATTGTAAACGCGATTGAAAGACGCTGATGTCAAACACCAGCGTCTTTTTTTGTTGGTATGCGTGTACACAGTTTTGTTTGCTTTCGCTGATTTTCAATGCAAAATTGTGGCGACAATTCAGGAGTAGAAGAGGTGTTGAGCGGTTATATTTTGTCAGCGTACTAATATTTTTGACGTATGATGATGTTTCTGTTTTGAATATGCACTATCTTGCAAGGTAATTTATATTTAACGTCATGAGATTAAATCTGATTTTTACTTTGGCTTTGGGGTTAGTAATGTCGGCAAGTTCGGCGTTTGCACAAAAAAGTGTCTCGGGGGTGGTTAAAGACAGAGGTGGAAATCCGCTTGCGGGCGCCAACGTGTTTGTTAAAGGTACAACAATTTCCACTATTACAGGACCTAGCGGAGAGTTCAACATCAGTGCTGCCGATGATGCAGTGCTTGTCATATCGTTTGAGGGTTATCAGAATATGGAGGTGGTTGTTGCCGATTTGGCTACGGCCAATCTCCAGCTTAAGCCAGAAAGTCTGATTGGCATTGGCGCATATTATGGCAATGATAACTACTATGAACTCACCACAGCCAGTACTTTGATCAATACCGATGATATTGGTACAGGGCTCGAAACCGATATTTATCAATATTTGTTGGGTAAAGTGCCCGGACTTGAGGTCATTCCCGATGCGTCTGGTTCTGTTCATTACCGTATGCGCGGAGGTGACTCGCCGACGGGAAACGTAGCAGAACCACTGTTTGTTGTTGATGGCCTGTATGACGTTGGCGACAACTCTGCAGTTAACGCTCTCAATCCCAACGATATTGAATCAATCAGAGTCTTGAAAGATGTTGCCGCCACCGCGCAATATGGCCAGTACGGACGTAATGGAGTGATAGTGATAAAGACACGTCATCCCTCCGATAAGATATTGGCTGTTTCCTACGATGGCAATGCATCGTTAAATGTCTACGACGATGATGATAAATGGGCTGATTATGACAGATATAAAAACTCGTTAAGCACAAAACACAATGTTGATGTCAGGGGACTTGCAGGTCCAATGCCATATAGGGCCGCTTTGGGTTACAACTCAATCGGAGGCATGTTCGATAACGAAAAAGAAAACAGACTTTCGGGAAGCGTGTGGCTGGGCCCGCGTCTGCTAGACAAACATCTCAGTATCGATTTCAACAGTTATTACCGAAAATGCAAAACAACCGCTGAAGAAATCACAACTGACAACAGCCAGATGACAGCCATTTTGAAGACCGATTATTCGGTGCACTCGCTTGAGGACTTACACCTTAACCTTTTTGCGGCATACAATTCCAATCTTGACAACAGCAGCATGATTATGCTCGATGGTAATGTCAACCTTCATCATCAGTTTGGCAAGGCTTATTATCTCGAGTTGAGAGCCGGAGCTGCCGCTCACATTTATGATTATGAGTACAATTCTCCGACTGATTTGACCTCGTTCTACGGACAGCTAAATTTGGCTCTGAACCGTTATTTCTTGAATTTTAATTCTCGTTATAATGTGTTGGACGATAGCAGCTATGGAAAACTTACTTCGGCAGTGTCGATGGGAGTAAAGGTGAGTAATTCAGTTGTGCTGCGAAGCGGCTTCGGTTTCTCGGGGTTTGTAATTGGTAGCCGTCCCGATGGAGTAAGCAAGTTGGATGCGTTCTCGTATAATTTTGGTTTTGAGGGAGGTAGCTCAAAGAGCGTTGTGAATGGCTCGGCCGATTTTTATGTCCATCATAATACAGAATCGTATAGATACAACGCAAGCGAGTACAAAACAATGTCACTTAACAATGTGGGTGGTGATTTTAGAGTGTCTGCGAAACTGATTGACACTGATAAGGTTAAATGGCGCTTCGGCGGTTCTGTGGCGATTAATATCTGCACCATTCTCGATGCCGACGATTATACCAACAGCATAGTGAATACTGCGTCGTCAGTTGATTGGGGACCGGATGAAAAACCTATTACCTTTTATGCCTATGATCACGTTTACGATTATGATGGGAACCCTATCCCCAACGCTTATGTTGATCATAATGGAAATGACATGTTCGACAGTGGCGACCTCGTATCATCGGAGTGCAGCGCTGTTCCAATGGTTGTGGGTGGATTCAACACCTATTTCGAGGTTATGGGAGGTTATCTGCAAGTCAATGCGCATGGAAGCAATGATAAATACAACATCTACTCCGAAACCGATTCTGATGTCATGTATATCAACGATATTTATGGCTCGTCATTTTTGCGCTTCGACAATATAGTGTTAGGCTACCGTTTCAGCAATTTATGGCTTTTCTCAGGACGCGCATACATGGCGGTTGAGAACCCGTTTGTCATTACCCCTTATGCCGGCCGCGATCCCGAAATTTATAACGGAGCTGACGACCATAGTATTAGGCAACGCCCAACAATTTTCAGCGTGGGTGTGAAACTCAATGTTAACATAAAAGACTGATTATTATGAAAACCTTACGATTGATATTTCTGGCGGTTGTAACTCTGTGCGCTTTTGCTTCGTGCGAGGAAAGCAGTTATGATTCAGATAAGGCCCGGTTGATTGATGATATTATATATCAGGGAAAAGTGGATGTTTTGGAGAAGTCCGACATATATACACTATGTTGGGAAATGCCCCAAATCAGCACATCTAAAGGTGATGCCGTGGTAAGTGCGTTTGATGTTTATTTGGTTTTACCCGAATTAGAAGCGCAGAAATTAATCGGGACCTTTAATGAGTGTAAGGCATCAATACCGAGTGAGTATGTGCGTGAATACTTGGGTGGTGCTAATGAATTCAAGTTTGCTGTATGCATTCATGACTATCCTCCGACAAATTATACTGATGCCATTGTTTCAGATTTGCAGCAGTGGGGAACGTTAAAGAATATCAGCCGCAATTTTGTGAATTTCAACGACTGGTTTGTGTGTGGAGATAGTGTAAAAGAAGCCGTATATGGCAATTATGCTGCAATTGATGCAAAAGTAACCAGTCCTTTTAGCCAGCAGGATATTCAGTTTTGCAATATATTTAATGAGCTTGAAGGTCAGTATTGGGGGGCCACTTTTACCCTTTCGTTTGAAGTGTTATGGCTAAGTGATACGCAGGACACGGCAACGTTCAGTGTGTTAACTGGCAAAAATGTTAATGTTAATGGTGAAGCAATTCATGAAGAATATCAATCAAATGAAAAACTCAATACAGAATTGATTTTCAATGATGGTATTTGGAGTGGAAGTGACAATAATTTTTATGCCGTTAATAAAAAGTGGAAATACTTTAAATATGGCGGCAAAATTGGGGACAAGGGAGAGGATTACATAGGTATCCAGATGAACCTTGCCGGAGTGACGGGTAATAACAACGGAACTTTCTTCTTCCGGAATGTAATAGTATCAATAGACGAAAACATTGTGGCTCAATATTATAGCCAGGAGGGAGGATATATCGTCGATGTTGTCGCTACAGAGGGCGGACAAGTCGAAGTGTATGGCTCGCATAATCAGGGTGATGTAATTACATTGCTTGCAATTCCTGATGAAGGCTATGTGTTTGCCGGTTGGAGCGATGGCGACCTTAATGAAAAACGCCTGATCACATTGCAGAGTGACATTAGTCTTGAAGCATGTTTTGTTAAAGAATCGTCGAACGGAATTTTTTATGTGAAAGTAAATACCGAAGGTGTAGGTGAGGTGGATGGCGGGGGAGAATACTCTTTAGGGCAGACGGTAATACTGAATGCTGAACCCGGCGAAGGCTATGAATTCTCGCATTGGAACGATGGCAACACTGATAATCCACGTACTATTTACATGAATCGGAATTATGATTTGACAGCTATATTCAAAATTAATACACTTACCATTGGGTATAAAAAAGCAAACGAATGGTTCTTGGGTGGTTTTAATGAACGTGAAGGGAATGTGGAAGACGGCAATATTATTGTAGGGGTTAAAGGTGAAGTTGGACAGGATGAAGAAGGTAACTATATGGTTTGGTCCGACAATCTCGAGATCATGTTTCAAGGATTGAATGACAAAGGCCAAGATTTGCAAAAAGAAGGCGGCGAGTTCTTAATTACGTTCGATATAACATGGAATGGAGAAGCAGAAACCGCTGGGTTCCGTATCTGTTCGGATGCCGATGCATACATTAAGGAAATAACCGATAAAAACCCGAGTTACTATAAAGATTGGGACCCATGGAAACTCACAGATGAACAAACCAATGAACTCATATTTAATAAGAATAGTGAATTGGGAACGGTATATACCGTTGATAAAGGACAAACTGTGAATGTTGTATGGGGTGGAACAATTACAGATAGAGGTGCAAACTATATCGGTATCGAAATCAACCTTGCCGGTTATGAAGATGAGAATGGACTTCATGAAAATGGCGAGGGAACGTTCACTATCAGCAAATTCAAAGTCGAAATTGATGGTAACCTTGTGTTTGATATGGAAAAGTAATAATGCTTTTTGACAGACGTCCAAAAATGTATTATTCGGCTGATTTCAAGGATACACGCATAATATATTGATTGTGTGCGAAATCTCTGTTCCCGACGCAAGTCGGGGCAGTGTCGTCTGTGCGAAAAATCAGTCAAATCCATTAAATCTCTGTGTAATCTGCGCTCAAAAGTTTTCGTTTACGTTAATTACAATAGTCGCATCCAGTATTATTAGTCGTCCCATCATAGCTCACCGCTCATAGCTCACCGCTCATAGCTCACCGCTCAAAGCTCGAACTCAATATCGTTAACAGTTTTCGTTTACGTTTTTCATTAACGTTAATTACATTTGTCGCCGCAAAAAATATACTAATATGTATCGTACACACACTTGCGGCGAACTCAATGCCGCTAACATAGGCCAAACCGTAACGCTCTGCGGTTGGGTCCAGAAGACACGCGAGTTGGGCGGAATGGCGTTTGTCGATTTGCGCGACCGCTACGGAATCACCCAGTTGGTTTTCGATGCCGACAAACCCGAACTCGTTCAGCAGGTGAAAGCCATTGGCCGCGAATTTGTGATTCAGGTTGTGGGCAAAGTTATTGAGCGTGAGAACAAAAACGCCAAGATGGCCACCGGCGACATTGAGATTGCCGTCAGCCAGCTCACCGTTCTGAACCCGTCGGAAGTGCCGCCATTCACCATTGAGGACAACACCGACGGCGGCGACGACCTGCGTATGAAGTACCGCTATCTCGACCTGCGCCGCAGCGCTGTGCGCAAGAATCTTGAGCTGCGCCACAAGTTCGCATTTGAGGTTCGCCGCTATCTCGACGAGCACGGCTTCCTTGAAATCGAAACACCAGTGTTGGTCAACTCAACACCCGAGGGTGCCCGCGACTTTGTCGTTCCAAGCCGTATGAACCCCGGACAGTTCTACGCTCTGCCCCAGAGCCCGCAAACGCTCAAGCAGTTGCTGATGGTTTCGGGCATCGACCGTTACTTCCAGATTGTCAAGTGCTTCCGTGACGAGGACCTTCGCGCCGACCGTCAGCCGGAATTCACTCAAATCGACTGCGAGATGTCGTTTATTGAGCAGGAGGACATTCTCGAGATGTTCGAGGGAATGAGCCGCCACCTGTTCAAGGCGCTGAAAGGTATCGACCTTCCGAAACTGCCGCGTATGACGTGGGCCGACGCAATGAAATATTATGGTTCCGACAAGCCTGATACCCGTTTCGATATGCGCTTTGTTGAGCTGATGGACGTGCTGAAAGGCCACGGTTTCGGCGTGTTCGACAGCGCCGCCTACATTGGCGGTATTTGCGCCAAAGGTGCCGCAACCTACACCCGCAAGCAACTCGACCAGTTGACTGAGTTTGTCAAGCGTCCGCAGATTGGTGCCAAGGGTATGGTTTACGCCCGCGTTGAGGCTGACGGTAGCGTTAAGTCGAGTGTCGACAAGTTCTATACGCAGGATGTGCTTCAGCAGCTCAAATCGGCTATGAACGCCGAGGCCGGCGACCTGATTCTGATTTTGAGCGGCGACGATGCAATGAAAACCCGCAAGCAACTTTGCGAGCTTCGTCTCGAGATGGGTTCACAGTTGGGCTTGCGCGACAAAGACAAATATTCGTGCCTGTGGGTTGTCGATTTCCCGATGTACGAGTGGAGCGACG
>JAGCFC010000151.1 GCA_017650325.1 Salinivirgaceae bacterium
CGCTGTGGTGGTTCCGTAGGTAAGCTGCAGGCTGAGCACAATGCGCCTCGACGGCTCGCGCGTAACATTCTCAATGGCGTTGTCGATAATGTTGGCGTTCGGTATTGTAACCTCTGTGCCATCGAGCGTTGTGAGGCGGAAACTGCGCAATCCTATAAATCTGACAAAACCATCGTAGCCGGCCACACGCACGCGGTCGCCAATACTGAACGGATTGTCAACCAACAGTGTGGCACCGCCCAAAAAGTTTGTAACCGTGTTCTTTGCCGCCAGAGCCAGAGCCACACCGCCGAATCCCAGTCCGGCAATAAGCGCCTTGACATCGTAACCGGTATTGTCGAGTGTGATTGCAATGCCGACACCCCAAATAATTATCTGCACCAAATGCATGATTGTGGGCAACATCATGCTCACGCTGTTTTTTCCATCGGGATTGCGCGAAGTGATTACCCCGCTGATGATTGCCGTAAGCGTTTTCGAAAAGAACCAGGTTATCGACAAGCACGCCAAAACAGTATAAATCTTGCCGATTGTCGGGCGGATATCCTGAATCGGGAAATTGGAGATTGCAAGACGGATACCAATCACAATAATCAGCAAACAAAGCGGCATAATGCAGCTCTCCACCGTCTCTTTAGCCTTATCGCCCGGCATTTTGCTGAAACGCTTAAAAAGAACAACAACAAGCCATCTCAGCAACTTGCTGACTGCCAACGAAACAACAATGGCAATTATTGCTTTTAACCAATCATATCCGTTGGCACCGAACAGGACGAAATTTTGCATCTACTTATTTTTTTTGACTGTTGTATGAAGAGTATCGTAAACGTTTTTGGCTATGCCATTCCAGCTGTATTTGTCGAAGAAAGCCTGCGGCGTATCGCCTGTGAGCGAAAGTGCATTTACAAGGCTGTTGGAGAACATGTCCCAATTATTGTCGACAACCACCTGCAGCTTGTTACCGCACACCGTTGTGTCGATGCCAATGGCACCGAGCGATGTCGAAACCACCGGCCTGTTCTGACCAATGGCCTCAATCACCTTCGATTTAATGCCTCCGCTTTGCAAGGCAGGATTCATAATCACATCGGAACTGCGGATATACGCGTTAATGTCTTCCACAAAACCGGCATATACTATATTGTTCTTTTTCAAATCGTTGAATCGATTCTGATACTCCTTCGACAAGCCGCCTCCGCAGATGAGAATCTTGTACCCGCTGCCAAGCAGCTTGTGCAGTCGGGGACTGATTTCGTCGATAATGATTGAAAGAGATTCGATGCTGGGCAGATATTTCAGCACACCGAAGAACATGAAAACCTTATCGTTAGGATCGATGCCGTGCTTTTTGCGCACTTCAGCGCGCTCGTCGCTATTGGCTGCCGGAAGCGAGGTCTGCTCGATGCCGTAAGGTTTCAAGAAACATTTTTCGGGACTCAGATTGAATTTGTTAATTGCGATCTGGCGGTCCTGGTCGGTAGTGAAGAAGGCTCCCTTGGCCATTTTCATGGCAAAGCGCTCCCACTCGAACATTGCGGGCCACCACCACTTGCCAGTAGCCATCGATCTCAGATACTCAATGTTGATTGAGTGAATGAAGACGGGCACACCTGTCTTTTTCGACAATGTTCCCATCCAACCCAGAACCGGCTGCTCAAGAATAATCACATCCGGCTTTAACTCAATCACTTGGTCGTAGATTATTTTGTAATTGGCACGCGATATGCGGCGGAAAGCCGATCTTGGCACAATTGGGCGGAGTTCGAACGAGCACTCGGGGATGGTTGAGCCCACACCAGTGATGACTGTAAGTTGCGATATCTGTCCCAAAGCGTTCAGGTAACCGAAAACACCCTTCTGATCGCCCGAAATAGGCGGGCAGAGAGGCTCTGGTGCTATCGACAGTATCTTCAGTTTGTTCATATTGAGTGGTTTTTAGTTTTTAGCTTTGTCTTGTTCGTTTTCGCTGGGTGGCAGCAGCAGTTGGCGGTATTCGCTAATATTATCGAGCACCGAAATGGCCTTGATAAGAGTGGAGTCCATCTGAAGTTGCGCCCGCGAGCGTCCCTCTTGGTAATAGTAGCGGCTTACAATTTCCTCTTGAAGAAGAAAACTAATTTCCGATTTGTGCGAAAGCAAGTCTTTGTCTTTGCTGTTGACCAGCAAATCTTGAAACTGTTTGAGTTCGGTGTTCACTTTCTCATCAAATTTTTCACGTTTGATGGCTTTCTCAAGGTCAGCCATTATTTTTTCGCTTTCGAGCGTATAATCGTAATTCTTGTCGGACAGGAAGTTCTCAAAATCGGCATAGTCGTCATCGGTAAGGCTGAAGGTCTCAGGTTCTCCTATCGACGAATGCTTTTGTGCGTAGAGTGTGGCGTAATCGAAAATCAGATTTTTGGAATAAAGACTGTATGCAATGTTGCTCATGGTCTCGGGTTCCACCTTAACATCGGGCAGCACGCCACCGCCATCGTACACATCACGACCTGCAAGGGTATGAAACTTTGTGATAAGTGAATCGGGCACCCTGCCAACACTGCCGTCGGCATTGCGGTGTGAGTAGTCAAGTGCCTGAATGCACCGTCCGCTCGGAATGTAATATTTGGCTGTGGTAAGTTTCAGCTTGGTGTTGTAGCTCAGGTCGCGGGTGGTTTGCACAAGGCCTTTGCCGTAACTCCGCGAACCTACAATCACACCGCGGTCAAGGTCCTGAATAACGCCCGACACAATTTCCGAAGCCGAAGCCGATCCGCTGTTGACTAGCACGGCCAGCGGAGTGCGAGTGTCAATCGGATCGCTTGTGGCGTAGTAGGTTTTGTTCCACATTTTAACCTTGCCTTTGGTGCTTACAATCTCGCGTCCTTTGTCGACAAACATGTTTGATATTGACACAGCTTCGTTGAGCAGACCGCCCGGGTTGCCTCGCAAATCGAGAATCAGACCTTTCAACTGATGGTCTTTTTTGAGGTTGAGCAGTGCGTCTTTCACCTCCAGGCTGCAGTTCTCGGTAAAGTTGCTGAGTCTGATATACCCTATGCCGTCGGCCACCATTCCATAGTATGGCACGCTTTTAACCTTAATTTTCTGCCTTACAATATCGACCTTGCGTTTCTGCTTGGTGAATGGAGTTTCGATAGTCAGAGTTACTTTCGATTTGGGTTCACCCTTGAGCATCTCACTCACATCTTCGCTTTTCATGTCTGCAATGTCGCGGCCGTCAATCTCAATTATTATGTCACCGGCCTTAATCCCCGCCGCCGCTGCCGGAGCATCGGCAATGGGTTCGCTTATCTCAACATATTTCCCCTTGTTGTGAATATAGGCACCTATGCCGCCATACTGGCCAGTGGTCATAAAGCGAAAATCTTCAATATCTGACTCCGGAATGTACACAGTGTAGGGGTCGAGCGACTCCAGCATCTTGTCGATACTTTTCTTTACAAGGTCACCGGCATCAATTTCATCGACATAATAGATTGACAACTCGCGGAACAAAGAATGGTAGATGTCGAGATTTTTTGCGAGTTCAAAGTCGCGGTCACCGGTGAAGCCTAAGGCAACGGCTGCAACGGCTGCAAGTGCCAATGAACGCAATTTTATTCTTGTTTTTTTCATATTTTAATGATTCCTATTGTGTTCGTCAAATGTAAAACATACTCATAAATTTATGTCGGTCTTGCTCACTTTTTCTGACAAAGCCGAAAGCAGACGCTTGATATTGGCCTCAACATCGGTAAGCGCCATCGGTTTGGCGTTTTGCGCCACAAACAAAAACGACAGTTTGGCTGGTTTGTTGTCCGGTTTTTCGGTCAGAATTTGTTTGTTAAGTCGGAACGCCTCGCGCATCAGCCGTTTGTAGCGGTTGCGGTCGACAGCAAGATGGTGCACTTTCTTTGGTGCCACAAAAGCCACCTGATAATCAAACGCTTCGGCTGGCTCAACGGCATAGATGAGCTTTATCGGCCCCGACCGCAGCACATTGTTCTGCATGAAAACCGAAGCAATGGCCTTGCGGTGCTTGAGGTGCTCGCTCTGCCTGTACGAATATGGATGACTGCTGTTGTCCATTATTGCTGAGTTGACGGAGCAAATATAAGGCGAATGGATTATTTAAGGGCTTAGATTTTAGACAGATTACGGATTTTCGCCGATTTTTTGATTTTTAGGCGATTTGAGCGGCGATATTTTGCCATTTCCGGCTAAAACTTTTTGGGATTTTTGACAAAACCGTTCTTTTATCTCAAAACTCTAGCTTTTTTATGCAAATACCGCATCCCAATGTGTCGTTTGGCTCATTGGGATTTTTCATATTTTTACTAAAGCAAAAAATAAAATTATGGCTCGAAGAGGATTGTCAAAATCAAAATACGTGGCGTTTTGCTCGTGCGAAAAGTTGTTGTGGTTACGAGTTTATAAACCAGAACTTACCGAAGTTGATGAAGCATCACAAGCACGGATGGATACAGGTAACGACGTGGGTGATCTTGCTATGGGATTGTTCGGTGATTATGTTGAGGTTACCGCACACAAAGAAGATGGTTCCCTCAATCTTGCAAAGATGATTGAAGACACTCAAAAATGCTTGGCGGATGGTGTGGAAAATATCTGTGAGGCATCGTTCAGCCATAATGGTTGCTATTGTGCCGTTGATATTCTCAGAAAAGAAAAAGGCGGATATGCGATTTACGAGGTGAAAAGTTCCACCGATGTAAAAGATTATCATCTGACGGATATTGCATATCAAAAATATGTGCTTGAAAAATGTGGCGTGAACGTTACAGGAACCTACATTGTTCATATTGACAACACGTATGTGTTTGACGGCAATCTTGATGTCACAAAACTATTTGTGGTTGAAGACGTTGCAGAACAAATGAAGAATGAATACGTAAAAGTTCCGAATCTTTTGCCTGCTGCCTTAAAAATAATTGCATCTGACCAAGAGCCCGTAAAGGATATTGACGAAAATTGTTGGGGTTGTGAGTTCTGGGGATATTGTGCGAAACACGTGCCGACGCCGTCAGTATTCGATTTATACAGAATGAATATTTCAAAGAAAATAGAATATTATAGAGAAGGACTGATTTCGTACGAAGATTTGCAAAAGGCGAAATGCATAGATAATCCCATACGAATAATGCAATTGGAAGGTGCTTTGCAGGGTAAGACTTTTATAAACAAAAAAGGAATTTC
>JAGCFC010000152.1 GCA_017650325.1 Salinivirgaceae bacterium
GACGAGCCTTTCATCGCCGAAAGGCAGATTAAACTGCTGGCCGGGCTTTTTGCCGACAGTCAGGTGCAGATTGCCACGCTCATCAAACCGGTTGACAACGAACAGACGCTCTTCAACCCAAACAAGCCGAAGGTGGTTGTGGACAAGAACGGCAAGGCGCTGCTATTCAGCCGTCAGACCATTCCGCACATCCGCGGAAGCGAACCGAAAGAGTGGCTGGCTAAGCACGCGTTTTTCCAACACATTGGAATGTACGGCTACCGGAAGGACACGCTGCTCGAGATAACCAAACTGGCGAAGAGCAGCCTTGAATCGGCCGAATCGCTTGAGCAACTGCGTTGGCTCGAGAACGGCTACCCGATTCAGACGGCCGTCACATCCGACGAAGGGCTGTCGGTTGACACCCCTGAAGACCTTGAACAGATTCTTAAACTTTTTAACAACAAAAAATAATGAACGTCTTGATTATTGGCTCGGGCGGCCGCGAGCACGCCATTGCGTGGAAAGTGTCGCAAAGCAAGAAACTGTCGAACCTGTACATTGCGCCGGGCAACGCCGGAACAGCCGCTGTGGGCACCAACGTACCTATCAAGGTTACTGATTTTCAGGCCATCAGCGAGTTTGTGAAAAAGAACGGCATCGACCTTGTGGTTGTGGGCCCCGAAGAGCCGCTTGTCAAAGGCATTGCCGATTTTCTGGCTGCTGACGCCGACACAAAGAACGTTGGCGTTGTGGGCGCTTCGGCCGAAGGCGCGCAACTCGAAGGCAGCAAGGAATTCGCCAAACAGTTTATGCAGAAGCACGGCATCCCGACAGCCGCCTACCGCAGTTTCACAAAGGACACCGTGGCCGACGGCAAGCGTTTCCTTGAGACGCTGAAAGCACCTTACGTTTTGAAGGCCGACGGTCTGGCTGCAGGCAAGGGCGTTCTGATAATCAACGACTTGAAAGAAGCACAAGACAGCCTTGAGACAATGCTCGACGGACAGTTCGGCTCGGCATCGGCAAAGGTTGTGATTGAAGAGTTCCTGTCGGGAATCGAGTGCTCGTTCTTTGTGCTGACCGACGGCCGCGACTATGTGCTGCTGCCCGAAGCCAAAGACTACAAGCGCATCGGTGAGCACGACACCGGCCTGAACACCGGCGGTATGGGTGCCGTTTCGCCCGTTCCGTTCTGCACCGACGAGTTCAAACAGAAAGTCATCACACGCATCATCGAGCCGACAATCAAAGGCTTGCGCGAAGACAATATCGACTACCGCGGATTCATCTTCTTCGGTCTGATAAAATGCGGCAACGACCCGTTTGTGATTGAGTACAACGTGCGTATGGGCGACCCCGAAACGGAAGTTGTCATTCCGCGTCTGGACTGCGACCTGCTCAACCTGCTCAACGCCACCGCACAGCGCCGCCTTGCCGGTATGAAAGCCGAAATGAAGGCGCAGACAGCCATTACGGTTGTTATGGTTTCGGGCGGATATCCTGAAAGTTACAAGAAAGGATTCGAGATTACGGGCCTTGACAGCGTGACTGAAAGCACCGTCTTCCACGCCGGCACCAAACCCGACTCTGGCCGCGTGCTTACCGACGGCGGACGCGTTCTGGCAGTGACATCGCTTGCCGACGGCATTCAGCCCGCGCTCGACAAGTCGTACCGCAGCATCAGCGGCATAAAATTCGACGGCGCATATTTCCGCCGCGACATCGGTCAAGACCTTCAAAAACTGTAAGATATGTTATTGAGACTGTTCAAGAGCAACTCGCCTGTAATGCACCTGTTCACGGTGGCCATAGCCGTGCTGCTGTGGCTGCCCGTTTTCAGCAACCCGCAGTGGACACCGGCCATTACTGACGGTTCCGTCTTATTTCACGACCTTCGGCAACTGCTGCTGCCCACCTACTGGACGGCGCAACTTTTAGCCTTCACGCTGATGCTGATTGAAGCCTTCCTGCTGCTTCGCATCGACTTGAAGTTCATCATTGTGGAAGACAAGGTGATAATGCCGCCACTGTTTTTTGTGCTGATAATCAGCCTTTTCTCTCGCAACTACAACCTGCTGCCCGCCTTGCTGGGCAATCTTTTCCTGATGATGGCTATGATGCGCACTCTCGGCAGCGAGCGCATCCCCGAACAGAAACGGCTCTACTTCGAGAGCGGCCTGCTGATTGGCATCGGCTCGCTCTTCTACCCGCCGCTGGTGGCAATGATGCTCTTAATCTTCGCCACGCAGTTTGTGATGCGGTTCTTCGACATCCGCGAGTTTCTGGCGTCGGTTCTGGGTTTTGTGGTGCCGTACATCTTCTACCTTTTCGTGATGTTTATGATGGACCAACCCGAAGTGTTCTGGGACCGTCTCTCAATGATTTTCGACACGCAGCATTTTACTGTGAAACTGTCAGTTGTGCAGTATTCGGCAGTCGGATTTATGGCGCTGTTCACACTTGTGGCGCTTGTCACAATGACGCAGTACATCCGAATGTACAAAGTCACCACACGGAAATATTTCAGTCTGTTTATATGGCTGATAATCATTTCGATAATCGGATTTTTCGCCATTCCGTGCGCCGGTCTCACAATAGTAGTCTTCCCGGCAATGTCGCTGGCGTTCATCGCATCGCTCTATTTTATGCAGATTAGGCGCAACGCTGTGGGCGAACTGGCATTCCTGCTGCTGATTATCAGCACATTCCTTGTGGTTTATTTTCAATAAGATAATTTGATTTAATATCGATATGAGCAATTCTGAAAGATACAACCTGCGCGGCGTTTCGGCATCGAAGGAAGATGTGCACAACGCCATTAAGAACATCGACAAAGGCCTTTATCCGAAGGCTTTCTGCAAGATTATCCCCGACATTCTGGGCGGCGACCCCGACTATTGCAACATTATGCACGCCGACGGTGCCGGAACCAAATCGAGCCTGGCCTACCTGTATTGGAAGGAAACAGGCGATTTGAGCGTATGGAAGGGCATTGCGCAGGACGCGCTTATTATGAACATCGATGACCTGCTCTGCGTGGGCGCTGTGGATAACATTTTGGTTTCGAGCACCATAGGCCGCAACAAGATGCTTGTGCCGGGCGAAGTGATTTCGGCCATTATCAACGGCACCGACGAGTTGCTTGCCGAACTGCGCGAGATGGGCGTGGGTGTGTATGCCACTGGCGGCGAGACTGCCGACGTGGGCGACCTGGTGCGCACCATCATTGTCGATAGCACTGTGACCTGCCGTATGCGCCGCGCCGACGTCATCAACAACGCCAACATCCGCCCTGGCGACGTGATTGTGGGCCTTGCATCGTTCGGTCAGGCCACCTACGAGAAAGAGTACAACGGCGGTATGGGCAGCAACGGCCTGACAAGCGCCCGCCACGACGTGTTCGCCAAATATCTGGCCGAAAAATATCCTGAAAGTTACGATGCCGCCGTGCCCGACGACCTTGTCTACAGCGGCAAACTGAAACTCACCGACAGCGTTGACGGCTCACCGCTCAATGCTGGAAAACTTGTGCTGTCGCCCACACGCACCTATGCGCCCGTTGTAAAGCGCCTTTTGGACGAACTTCGTCCGCGCATCCACGGTATGGTGCACTGCTCTGGCGGCGCACAAACCAAAGTGCTGCATTTTGTCGAAGGCGTTCACGTTGTGAAAGACAATCTGTTCCCCGTTCCGCCGCTGTTCCGCACAATCAAAGAGCAGAGCGGCACCGACTGGCGCGAGATGTACAAGGTGTTCAATATGGGCCACCGTCTGGAAGTCTATCTCGACAAGGCTGACGCACAAAAGGTTATCGAAATATCGAAATCATTCGGCATCGATGCGCAGATTATCGGTCGCATTGAGCCTTCAGACCACACCTGGTTGACAATCAAGAGCGAGTTTGGCGAGTTTACTTACTAACTGATTGATAGATTAATTGAAGGATTGAAGGCGGAAATGGCGGGTAAAAACCTATACATAATAGCAGGTTGCAACGGAGCGGGGAAAACTTCGGCTTCGGTAACCATTCTGCCCGAAATTCTGAATTGCAAAGAGTTTGTAAATGCCGATGAGATAGCAAGGGGTATATCACCGTTCAATCCTGAAAGCGTTGCTGTTGAGGCCGGGCGACTAATGCTTCAACGCATTGAATTTCTGCTTAATGGCGACAGCAGTTTTGCTATCGAGACTACTCTTGCCACCCGAAGTTATTCAAACCTTGTACAACGGGCGCATCAGTGTGGATTTTTTGTCCAACTGCTATTTTTTTGGCTACCGTCGCCCGAATATGCGATTGAGCGTGTAGCGCAACGCGTCCGCGAGGGTGGCCACAATATTCCTAACGATGTGATAGTCAGACGCTATTTTGCCGGAATCAGAAATTTGTTCGATATTTATATGCCGATTGTCGATTCGTGGATGATTGTTGATAACTCTGTAAATCCACGATTTACGATTGCAGAAAAGATTGAATCGGCAATATCAGTTTACGACGAAACTTCTTATTCTAAAATTAAAAACTATGAGCAAACAAGATAATGAACTAATAAAAGCCGCTCTTGAAAAGGCTGAATACGAGACTCTTAAAAAGAAGGCTATGCTGAATCAGATTGTGATTCAGGCAGGAAAGAACGGCGAAATCGTCCGTGTTCCGGCTCGTGAAGTTTTTCAAAAACTCTATAACGAGCCTGTGCCGGAGTTTTGAGAATTGCCGCTGAATAACAATGTTTTATATAAAAATAAAATTGTAGGAAAATAGAAAATAAGTGTAAACTAACATATTATCTGTCATAGCGTTTGCTATTTGTCTATTCGCAGTGAAACGTAGGAAATTTCAGAGGAATACACAAATAAGAAAGATACAAGTGCAACGCCCCGTATATGCGGGCGGCTTGTCTTTCTTATGGTAATTCCTACGACCACACTGCGAGCGAGTTTGCCCGCAGTTTATAATTGGTTGTTATACAGAATTGAGAGGTGGCATAACGCATAATTTAAAGATTATCGCGTATGTTCAGAGTAGATTTTGGTAACGGTGCAAAAATCACAAACGAAGACGGTTTTGAAATAATCTATCCTTCGTTTAAAAGAGCAATAGAAGCAGCGGAGGAATACGTAAAAGTACGGCGGCTCTGCTATTTAGACCACATACACCGTTTAGATGACCTGCTACTCGTTCCCATAAAACGATTACAAGAACGCAGTTTCGCTTATCCAAAACTGGCGGAAATGGTTGCCCCGTTTGGCGATACAATGCGACTTATTCGCACAGGGCAAGCGATAGATTTTCAGTCGTTTAGCGAGTATATCAATGAGCCTTTGGATGTGATTGAAACCGAATTGAAAGTGCTTCGTCACCTGATTGGTTTGGAACGCACAGCCTTTGTAAGCACCGAAGCCTACCAATGTTATTTTGAAGAACGCAAGAAATTGCCAATCGGACGCCGAAAATTCACAAACAAACTGCACGAATTTCGGCAGCAGGAAATACTTAAAGACAAGGATATGGTTTTTCTGAAAGTATTGGATGTCCACAAAAGCCACCCCGAATTTTTGAGTTACCTTGATTTTGAAGAACGGCACGCAATGCGTCTGCTAAAAAGTATGCTTTCCGCCGAAGAGAAACTTTCTTCTATGGATTACTACATTGAAAGAGTGGACATTGACAAGGGTGACGACTAAAACAATTAAATAATCCGCGCAAATCCGTTAAATCTGCGTCATCTGCGTTCATATAGTTTGTGAATTGAAAATGATACTGTTTCTTTGCAAAAGATTTGATTGCAGCAATTCTGTCAATCAGTTATTCAGTTAATCAATAAATGATTATGGACATCAGTAATCTGATAGGGGAAACAACGGACTACGACAAGAAACTTGCGCTTGAGGAGCGTAAGCCCAAAAGTTGGTGTAAAAGCGTCTGCGCTTTTGCCAACGGCAACGGTGGTTCATTGATTTTCGGAATTTCTGATGACGGTGAAATAGCGGGATTGGAAAACCCGGAACACGATGCCGAAGCCATAAGCGAAATTATAAAGACAAAACTCGACCCTACGCCAAACTTCAATTTGCGTTTTCACAAGACCGAAAATGGTAAAATCATTATAATACTTGAGGTTGAAAAGGGCGATGAAACACCGTACTATTATTCGGGAAACGGAGCGCTTGAAACATTTGTGAGAATTGGCAACGAAAGCGTTAAGGCTTCCGCCACTGAACTGAAACGACTTGTTTTGAGAGGCAGAAACTCGTCGTTCGACACGCAAATAACATCGTACAAACTTGCCGATTTTGCCTTTACCAAACTCACGTCGCGATACAAGAAATGGACTGGCATTGATTTCACAGACAAGGATTTCGTTTCGTTTGACCTCGCCGACAAAAACGGTCGTCTGACCAATGCTGGCATCCTTCTTGCCGACAACAGCCCCATAAGGCACTCGCGGTTGTTCTGCACGCGGTGGAACGGGCTTGACAAAAGCGGTGGTGCGATTGATGCTTTTGACGATGCCGAATATTCGGGCAGTCTTATTTCGCTAATCGAGGAAGGCGAGGCTTTTATCAAGCGAAACACAAAAACGATGTGGCGCAAAACACCAAATTCGCGAGAGGAAATGCCCGAATACGTTGAGCGCAGTTATCACGAAGCGCTTGTAAACGGTTTGGTTCACCGCGATTATCTTATCAATGGCAGTGAAGTGCATATCGATATTTTCGACAATCGTATGGAGATTTATTCGCCGGGCGGAATGCCTGACGGTTCGATAATTCAAGAGCGTGACCCGCTGACAGTACCTTCGACAAGGCGGAACCCCGTGCTTGCTGACATTTTTAACCGTTTGGGCTATATGGAGCGCAAAGGTAGCGGTTTCGGAAAGATAATCCACTCGTACGAGCAGCAAGTCAATTTCGACGGCAGCAAACAACCATTTTTCCGTTCGGACCGCTATCAGTTTACAGTGGTTATGCCGAATTTGAATTATGATGTCACTACACTAAAAACTACACTGAAAACTACACTGAAAAATGGCCAGAAAAGTGGCCAGAAAAGTGGCCAGAAGAATAACCTGAAAAATGGCCAGAAAAACATTGCTGAAAATGTAGAAAACAAGGAAGTTACAGATGGTTCGGCTGATGGCCAAACTAGCCTAAAAACTAGCCTAAAAACTAGCCTAAAAACTAGCCTAAAAACTAGCCTAAAAACTACACAGAAAATTATTGACATAATGCAAGCGAATCCTTATGTGACGATAGAAGATTTATGCAAAGAATGTGAGTTGACTCGCGCAGGATTGAAATGGAATATTCAAAAAATGAAAGAACAAAACACTATCCGCCGTGTAGGCCCCAAAAAGGGCGGGTATTGGGAAATAATTGACAACAAATAAAATATGGCAACAGAAAACACACTACTCGAGAAACTTGAAGCAATTAAAATCCGGTTTGAGGAGACATCGCAGCAAATAACTGACCCTGAAGTTATTGCCGATGTGAAACGCTTTGTGAAACTCAACAAGGAGTACAAGCACCTTGAACCGATTGTGGAGGTTTACAAGACATACAAAACGCTGATTTCCAACATTGAGGAGGCACGGCACATCTTGAACACCGAAAAGGACGATGAGATGCGCGAAATGGCAAAAATGGAACTCGATGAGAGCGAGCCGAAAGTGGCGCCAATGGAGGAGGAAATCAAACTGCTGCTTCTGCCGTCGGACCCCGAGGACGACAAGAACGCCATTCTCGAAATCCGTGGCGGCACGGGCGGCGACGAAGCCGCGCTGTTTGCTGGCGACCTTTTCCGTATGTACACCAAATACTGCGAGTCGAAAGGCTGGAAGATTGAAGTGTCGAGTTGCAGCGAGGGAGCAAGCGGCGGCTACAAGGAGATTGTTGCCCGCGTGACAGGCGCAAGTGTTTATGGAACACTGAAATATGAGTCGGGAGTGCATCGCGTGCAGC
>JAGCFC010000153.1 GCA_017650325.1 Salinivirgaceae bacterium
AATATTCTCAAATACAACACTATCGGCTTCGTGACCTTTGGCTGCAACAGTGTCTGAATTATAGGTAAACTCGCAAACAGAGCAGGTATGTGTTGTGTAGCCAATCTCAGTGCAGGTTGGGGTGGTAACAGTGTTGCTGTAAGTGTGGCCGTTGGCTGAAATGGCTTCACCCTGTTCGAAAACCTCGTTGCAGATATTGCACAAGTGGTCGCCTGTGTAGCCTTCTTCAGTGCAGGTTGGCTCTGCGGTGTTGATGGTGGTGTAGCCCTCATCGTGCGGACAAGCAGTGCGGGTAACCACAACCTCAACGCTCACATTCTCATAATTGTCGGCATCTTCGCCTATGTATTCTGCCGTGGCGGTGTTTTCGCCCATCTCAAGATCAACATCTTCCGTCCACTGCCAGTTGTCGGGCAAAGCCACGCGATTGGTGTTGATGTAGTATGTCTCGATGGTTGTTGGCATATCGGGTGCGTTCTCTGCCTTGTTGATGGTAAGCACGCCGTCTGTTACCACAAATTGCACCTCGGCAAAGTTGGCGTTTGTGTTGCTGAAATCGTCTGCCGAAAGTTCCATGGCGTAAGTGCCTACAGTTGTACCGCTTGCCACAGCACTTCCGCTAAAGGTGAAGTCATTTTCGGTATAAACACCCGTTTCGTCTTCAATCTCAACAGTGTAACCATTAATGCTTTGTTCTTCGGTGTTGTAAGCAACAGTGCTGCTGTTGCCAGTTATGGTTACCACAACATTGGTGTTAGGGATGATGGCAAATGTTTTCTCAACTGTTGAACTGCCAGACCAAATAATCTTTGCGTTATTGCCAACATTAAGGTTGTTCTCGTATGAAACGGTATAACCCGTGGCATCGAAAGTGAATTGCTTACCACAAATAGTTCTTGCCTTTACAACAATATCCGACAAACCGCTTTCGAGTGTATATGCTGTACCTTTGTAGGCATAACCGTTGGAGGCGGTTTCTATATCGCTGTCCGACAAATTTGTATAAGTAAATTTGCCAGAACCTTCCAAATCATTGCCAGTGATTGTGCCGGTAAGAGAAAACGCACCGTTATTGGTAAATGTGCTATTGTTTGTAATAGTTCCGTAATTTGTGAGTTCCGCACCTTCTGCTATTGTAACCGATGCTCCATCTCCCACAAACAAGGTTTTTCCAACGGCTATTTCATAATTGGTTGTTACCACCCAATTGCCATTAACAGTTATTATGTTGTCTATTTCATCAATATAGCCTGTAACTACGTCATGTGTGGCATCAAGCACTGGTGAGACATCTTCAGGCAATGTCTGATACCAGGCTAATTCTCCTTCGCTCACCGAACCATTAAGCAGATATGCAACCTTTCCACTGGCAAATTCTTCATCCGTTGCAGGTGTTTGGCCCATTTCTGTAATACCGTTATCAACTTCACTAATAGAGCATACTAAAAAGAAACAGTTTGTTATGCTGCCTTTTAATATGCCGCAAATGCTGTGGTAAATACTTCCTTCTAAATCTGTGCGGAGTTCCCCTGTGTTATAGCAGTTTTTTATACTTGAACCTTGAAAATAAGCACAAATACCACCAGCCACAAATTCTCTATCTGATAAGTCTGTAGCTATAATTGTACCCGAGTTGTAACAATTTGTTATGGCTGTTCCATAACGCATATAACCGCATATTCCTCCTACAAAACGGTTGCATTTAACGAGTCCTATATTATAACAATTCATTATTGTTGATGAGTTTCTACCGCATATTCCCCCAGTAGAACCATCCGTTCCTAATATCGTTCCAGCGTTGTAACAGTTTGTTATGATAGGGTTACCATCTCCGCAAATACCACCTACATATTTGTAAGCATGAAAATAAGAATCAATAATGCCAACGTTTGATATTTCTGTTTTGCCTTGAACGCATCCGAACAATCCCACATATGTTCCACCTTTGGGATAATTATCCTTGTTTGTATTATTGAAATACAATCCGCTAATAGTGTGTCCTTGTCCGTCGAACTTGCCGCTAAACATTTTTGAATAAGTTCCTATCGGCGTCCAACTATGGGTTGGTGTACCATTGAGTTCTCCATCGGCACTTAGAACATTCTCGTTAACAACAATGTCGGCTGTAAGCTTGCCATTGATGTTTGCTTTTCCTGAATTAACCATACTGGCAAACCAATAAAGTGCGCTAACATTTGATATTTCATAATATCCGTCTTCGCTCATTGTAATAGTTTCTCCACAAACTGAGCACACACCGTTTTCGTCATAATCATGATATTGAACTTGTTCGGGGTTGTTTGTAAATACATTTCCGCACTCACCAAATACTTTTTTGTGATAGTTTTCCAATACTGGTGATGCATCAGTCTCGCCACTTAAATTTTGATACCAAGTCGTTCCTCCACTAATTGAGTTGTTTAGCAGATATGCAATTTTGCCGCTGGCTAATTCAACTACTGTTACTGATGTGGTTTTTCCATCAATATCAGCAGTCGTCTGCCCGTTTGTGCGATTACCAATACCATATTGCACAATATTGCTGCCATCTTTGGCACATCCTGTCAAATAGTAACAATTCGATGGTGTACCAGCGCCACAAATACCTCCAACATTATAGTCGCGCCCATTTACATTTCCAATATTATAGCAGTTAATCGGATTGCCACTACCACAAATACCTCCAACATTATAGTCGCGCCCATTTACATTTCCAATATTATAGCAGTTAATTGGATTACCACTACCGCAGATGCCGCCAACATTATAGTATTGGTTTGCTGTCACACTTCCAGTATTGTAACAATTAGATGCTCCGCCTCTACCGCAAACACCACCTACTAATCCGTCCCCTATTATTCTTCCTGCATTGTGGCAATTGATTGCAGTACCATTACCACATATACCACCAATATCTTCCAATCTGTATCCCTGTATTTCCCCCGAGTTATAACAATTGGTAGCCGTGCCACTACCACATATTCCCCCTAAATCAGCTATTCTGCCATTAGTGATGGTGCCTGCCGTTATTGTACCTGTATTGAAGCAATTAGTTACAGTGCCTTTACCACAAATTCCACCAACATACATATATCCATTGAAGTATGAATCAATAATACCAACATTTGATATTTCTGCCAACTCATTGGCATATCCGAATAACCCCACATAAGTTCCTCCTGAAGGAAAATAGCCCTCGTTAGCATTACTGAAATACAATCCACTGATAGTATGTCCTTGTCCGTCAAACTTACCTTCAAATTTTTTTGAAAAAGTTCCTATTGGAGTCCAACTACGGGTTGGTGTGCCATTGAGTGAGCCGTTTTTCAACACATTTTCGTTAACAACAATATCGGCTGTGAGTTTGCCGAAGACGTCAGCGTTACCCGTGTTAACCGCTTCGGCAAACCAATACAATTTGTTTGCATTGTCAATCAAATACCATCCGTCTACAAGCGATGGTGCTTCATATTCGCCGCATTCTGAGCAGATTCCATTTTCATAATTATGGTCCTCTGTAGCCATTTCGCTATTTGCAAATCTTATGGCGCAAGGTTGTGATGCATAAACCACACTGTGATTTTTGTCCAGAACAGGAAACGCGTCAACATTGCCTGTCAGGTTTTGCCGCCAGATAGTGCCACCGCTTGTCTTGCTGTTTAACATATATGCAATCTTGCCACTAGCAAATTCCTCAGTGGTAGCTGACAATGTTGCCAAACTGGCATCGGTGTTGGTTTGACCTTTGGTGATGTTGCCAACGCCGTATTGCACAACATTATTGCCATCTTTGGCACATCCTAGCAAATAATAGCAATTGGTTATGGTTGAAGATCCGTTGCATCCGCAAACTCCGCCAACATAGTAGCTGCTTCCCGTTATCGTTCCTGTGTTGTAGCAGTTGGCTATGGTTGAAGAAGAATATGCATATCCGCAAATACCGCCGACATGGTCGCTGCCTCCAGTTATCGTTCCTGTGTTGTGGCAGTTTGTTATGGTTGAAGAATATGCTTCACTGCAAATACCGCCAACATAGTTGTTATTTCCAATTACTGTTCCAGCGTTGTAGCAGTTGGTTATAGTTGAAGAAGAAGCATAGCCACAAATACCACCGACATACCGATATCCTCTAATATATGAATCGACAAGACCTGCGTTTGAAATTTTGCAACTTGAACCAGAGACACGGCCGAACAATCCTACATAATTTCCGCCTGTTGGATAATTACCACTGCCTGTATTGCTGAAATAAAGCCCACTGATGGTATGCCCCTGTCCGTCAAACTTGCCTGCGAATTTGTTTCCAGATGTCCCTATCGGCGTCCAGCTATGTGTTGGTGTGCCATTTAGTGTGCCGTCTGCCTTCAGCACATTCTCGTTAACAACTATGTCGGCTGTGAGAACACCATTGAATACATCATCTTCGCTATTGCGGTTGTTTACCAATGCGGCAAAACCATATAATTCCTCGGCATTGCTAATTGCATACCACCCTATATATGCTTGATAATTTGATGCTGAGAAACCAAATGTGGCATAATTCTCACTTGAAATTTGCGTTGGTGTGGCAGGTCTACCGCTATAAGGCCGTGATTCTCCAAATGTGTTTAACATTGTGCAAAGGCACAAAGCCGCTGCAAGAAAGATGTGTTTCGTGGTTTTCATATCAGTTGTTTTTACAGTTATTTATTATTCGTTTATCATCACTCGTTTCACCACGCTGCCGGTTTTTACAATGTAAACACCGTGGGCGTAGATATTTATTTCTGCGCGGACGCAAGGCATTGCGTCCCTACAAACCAATGTGCCCATGGCATTGTAAACATTGATTTCTTCTGTGGCATTTTCAATAACAATGGTGTTTCCGTGGGCGTAGATGTTAACCGCAGTAGCCGCAGATTCCGCAACAGCCGTGCCTTTCTCGGGCGTTTTCTCCAGTTTGGTGCCTGTGGCGGAGCGTGTGTCTTTTTCACCGCAACGTGAGCATGTGGCCGTCTCGGTGCCATCGGCATCGGTGGTGGCGTCGTTGTTATAAACGTACTCGCCAAAATTGTGGCCTAAGGCCGCAACTTCGGTTTGAGCCACAATCACCTCGTTGCATACAGAGCAGTGCTTGCCTTCGGTTAGGCCGGGTTTTGTACATGTCGGCTCAACAGCCGCATCCACAACAATTGTATGGCCTAAAGCGGCTATTGTGTCTTGCTTCAAAAGAGTGTCGTTGCAAACCGAGCAGTGTTTGCCCTCGGTTAGGCCTGGTTTAGTACATGTTGCTGCCACTGTGGCATCTATAACTTCGGTGTGACCTAATGCGGGAACGACAATCGGCAGTATAATCACCGCGCAGCAAACAGAACAATATTTCCCTTCGGTCTTGCCGGCTTTAGTGCAGGTTGGAGCTATAGCTTCATTCACAACTTCGGTGTGGCCAAGGGCAGGAATGGTGCGTTCTTCGCGGCTCATTTCAACTTGGCAAACCGAGCAGAAGACCACCGAATCTTTTGAACCGGCAGCGGTGCAGGTTGCGGGCATAATATTCTCGAATTCAACACTATCGGCTTTGTGACCTTTGGCCGCAACAGTATCTGAATTATAGGTAAACTCGCAAACCATGCAAGTGTGTGTTGTGTAGCCAATCTCAGTGCAGGTTGGGGTGGTAACAGTGTTGCTGTAAGTGTGGCCGGTAGCCGGGACGTCTACAATATCTTTAGTCTGCGTTGCAAACAGCTCATTTTCAAATGCAGCAGTGTAGCTGGTTGTACCTTCTTCCTCACAAGTTGGCGCAATGGTTTCCTCGCTTGTTATTGTAGCGTTTTCGGTTATAACATGGTTTTCATCGTGTTGGCAAACTGCTGTTGCTGTGCATGCGCTGCCGTCTTCTGCCCATACGTAGGTTGGTGCACCCCAATCGTGGCCTAAAGCAGGAATAACTTCCAACCCTTCTAACACAGCATTGCATATAGGACAATGCTTGCCGGCTGTTCTACCCGACTCTGTGCAAGTAGCGGGTATTGCTGCATCTGTGAATATTTGCGACTCTTCTTCACACCTTACGGCCTCTGCGTCTGACCAGTAAGTTTTACTTTCAGTAACTGTTTCATTTATAACAATGGGCAATTGCGTATTTCTTTTTTCACCTGCTCCTTCTCCCCAATGATAGCCTTTAGCCAGTTTATACGTAACCGTAACCATAGGGGCGATAGCATCGTGTAAAAACCACAGTGCACCATAATCGTCTATTAATTCATAGTTTTCACCAGTTATTTCTCCTATTACACCCCTACCTGGTTTTTTATCTACTGATACCACATAACATCCCCGTTTTACTGTTCCTACATTACCATTCCAGTTTGCATCCCAAGTTTCTGGTTCTAATTCACATTCGTAATATATAGTTGCATTATTGCAACCATCGAACGCATACCAACCAATATTTGAAACATCTTCGGGAATAGTGACTGATGTAAGATTTCTGCAATCACGGAACGCTTCTTTGCCGATGATTGAAACTGATTTGGGGATAGAGATAGATGTCAGGCGGCTGCAGCCACAGAATGCACCTATGCCGATGCTATTAACAGAATTGGGAATGGTATATGTATCTCCTACTTTTCCGGCAGGATAACATACAATTGTTTTTTTATCTTTACTGAACAATACGCCATCTTGGGATGTGTATTTAGTGTTGTCACTTTCCACATTTATCATTCTCAGGTTACTGCAATATTCAAATGCACAATCACCGATGCTTGTTACTGAATTAGGAATGGTTATTGATGTTAATTTGTTGCAACAAAAGAACGCATAGTCACCAATTTTTTTAATACCACTGCCAAAGGTTATTGACCTTAGGTTCGCACAAGCTTCAAAGGCATTTTCGCTAATACCAGCAACATTATCAGGAATAGTTATTGTTTCCAATGAGCCCTTACAACCATCAAAGGCACTAGCTGATATGCACTTGCAATTGTTATTTATCTCGAATGTCGTAATATTTTCTGATTTTACTCGCATTAGGCATAAATGCGGGTTCTCAGCGTTACCCAAATACTTTGCGTCTTCTTCTTCATTAAATTGCAATTTGTCCCAATCGCCAAACGCCCACATACCAACGTTAGTAATGCAATCAGGAAGACTGATTGATGTTATATCACAATTATAAAAAGCGCCTGCATTAATACTTGTAACACTATATGTTACACCACCGGTTTGTGGGTAAACAACAGTTTCTGGAACAACTATATTCCCTGATGGTCGGTAGTTACCACCCAAATTCGGATTTACAACAGCAACTTCTGTGCTACTTATGATTTTGTAATACAAAGATCCGACAGAAAAATCATAATTATTTGCTGCCCATACCTGCCCAACAGCCATTAAGGCAAACAAAAATGTAAATATGCGTTTCATATAAAATGTATTTTATTATGGCATAAAGATAGTGAAATTCAGTATCGCTTGGCATTTTTCTCGCTTTCTACTTGGGAAGGTGTTGAGGATTTAGACGGGCCATTTTCACCATTTCAATTTTTACTTGTTGTTGGCGGTAAAAACTGCCAAATCTTTCCTACATTTGAAAGCCCTTGCACCTTTGGTGTGGAGGCTGTGATTATTGATGTTTCATTTAAAACGAGATTGAACAAAACAAGAATCTAAACTAAAACATTAACATACAAGGCATTATCTATTATTCACGTTCAAAAGAAAAAAGTCCGCTAAACTGATTTTCTTACGAATCGGGTAATAATGTTCACGGGATAGTCCATTAATTGACACGTGCCACAACAGTAGTGATAGCCACGCTTCGGCGTGGGCTTATCTATTGTTGTGGGCGGGGTTTCTTAGCGGACTTCCCCGTGAACGTGAGTAGAGAGGCCGACGCCTTTCTTTTTCTGGTTCTACGATTTGTGTTGGTAGTTGGTGCCAGCTAAACTATCAACACAATGACACAAAAAGAACAAGCAAAAGCGGCCAAAGGGTTTGCCGAAAGATGGCAAGGACATGGCTATGAAAGGGGGGAAGCACAAAAATTTTGGCTTGACCTTTTATCAAATGTATTCGAAGAAAAAGACCCGCATTTCATTTTGTTCGAAAAACAAGTACAGGATGTTATACAAAACAGAACTATCACCAATTTTATTGATGCATACATTCCTTCGACTCGTGTAATGATTGAACACAAGTCAGGAAAAAAGAATTTGCGAGAACAAATCAAACAATCTGATAGCAGTAGGCTCACACCATATCAGCAAGCAATAAAATATGTACCTGATTTACCAGTAAGCCAACATCCCAAGTGGATTATTACGTGCAATTTCGACGAGTTTTTGGTTCACGATATGGAAAAACCCAATGACCCGCCGAAACAAATTTTTCTGAAGGATCTTGAAAAAGAATATTATAGGTTATCATTTTTGGTTGATGAGACTAATGTGCACTTACAAAAAGAGCAAGAACTTACTTTCAAATCGGGAGAATTGGTTGGGTTGCTTTATGATAAACTGAAAGCTCTGTATCACAGCAACTCCGACGAAAACATGAAGCATCTTAACAAGTTATGCGTTCGATTGGTATTTTGCCTTTACGCTGAAGATGCAGGTCTCTTTGGGAAAAAATCAATGTTTGGCGATTATTTGAAAAAAGCCAACAATTTACGTCGCGCATTACTTGATTTGTTCTGCATCCTTGACCAAAAAGAAGATGAACGCAGTGAAAACGAAGACCCTGATTTGTTGGCGTTTCCACACGTAAACGGGAAATTATTTGAGGGTGCTACACTAGATGAAATTCCGCAATTAACTGAAGAAATCAAAACCCTTTTGGTAACCAAAGCCAGTGATGATTTCGATTGGAGCCAAATTAGTCCAACCATTTTCGGCTCACTATTCGAATCGACTCTTAATCAAGAAACACGGGAAAATAATGGAATGCACTATACATCTATTGAAAACATTCATAAGGTTATAGACCCTCTGTTTATGAATGATTTAAATGATCAATTCGTGGAAGCGATAAAAATGACCGGAGAGAATCGTTCTAAAAAACTGAAAGAGTTGCAAAACAACTTGAGCAAACTTAAATTTCTTGATCCGGCTTGCGGTAGCGGTAACTTTCTAACAGAAACATATTTGAGCCTACGTCGTTTGGAAAACAAAATTCTCAAAGAATTAAGTGGTGGTACGGGATACCTCGATTTAGGCGATGTTATAAAGGTGAAAATTGACCAGTTCTATGGTATCGAGATTAATGATTTTGCTGTGGCTGTAGCCAAAACTGCTTTGTGGATTGCCGAAAGTCAAATGAAAACCGAAACGGAAAGCATTGTTAATCAGGATATAAACAGGCTCCCGCTTCGCTCGAATACAAATATTATCGAAAACAATGCCTTGCGCATGGACTGGAACTTGCTTTGTCCTGCTAACGAGTTGTCTTATATAATTGGAAATCCTCCATTTGTAGGACAAAAGAAACAGTCTGACGAACAAAAGGCAGATCTTGAGTTGGTTTTTGGAAGCAAACATAAAGGACTAAAAATGCTTGATTATGTGGCTGGTTGGTACAAAAAATCAGTTGACATAATGCGGGACACTAATATTAGAGCCGCACTTGTTAGCACTAATTCGATTTGTCAAGGTGAATCAATAGAAGATTTATGGACACCACTGTTTAACGAAGGTGCACATATTGATTTTGCTTATCGCACCTTTAGATGGGACAATAATGTTAAAAATGAAGCACAAGTACATTGTGTTATCGTTGGGTTTTCAATGGGTGAAGAAGTAAAAAAGAAGTTCATTTACGATAAGGGGAAAGAGATAGAGGCCAGCCATATAAACGGTCATTTAGTGGATACTGGTAATATGGTGCTGCCGCGTTGTGGCACACAAATTTCGGGGGCTCCAGATATGACAAAAGGAGCACAACTTATTGACGGTGGTGGCTTTATGCTTAAAACGGAAAAAGAAAAGGATGATTTTTTGAGTAAATATCCAGAGGCAGAGCCATATATATATCGTTATTACAATGCGAAGGACTTGTTAAACAACAACCCCGCTAAATATTGTTTGTATTTGAAACATTGTTCGCCGCAGATGATGAAAAATTGCAAAGGCATTCGTGATAAGATACAAGCTGTTTATGAGTATCGGGCAAATAGCGATGCCAAAACAACACAACAACTCAAGGATACACCTTCGCAATTTTTCCAATCGCAAGTACCAGAACATCAAAGCATTGTAATTCCAGTTGTTTCATCGGGTAACAGACAATACATTCCAATGTGTTTGATGCCTGTGGGTAATGTTTATACAAATGCCTTGTTCTATGTTGATGGTGGGGATTTGTATTTGTTAGGCATATTGACATCTAATGTTCATATGGCGTGGATGCGGACAATTTGTGGTAGACTGAAAAGTGACTATAGATATTCTAATGATATAATATACAATAATTTCCCATTTCCAAAAGTGTCTGAACAGCAAAAGCAAAAAATCATTAAAACGGCAGAATCCATACTTGATACTCGTGCGCAATATGTAGGTTCCTCGTTGGCCGACCTTTACTACAAACTGACATTGCCAAAAGATTTGCTTCGTGCCCACCAAGCAAATGACGAAGCCGTTATGGAAGCATATGGGTTCAATGCAAAAATGACTGAAAAAGAAATTGTTGGGGAATTATATAAAATGTACGAGAAATTAACCTCCAAACAGCCTGAAACCAAACGCAAAAGGAAGTAGTTGTAAAAAGTCAGTGTTGTCTTGTGTCGTCAGTGCGAAAATAATGCGTGCAAACGCCTAAAATTCAGCCGTTTTTCTGCTCTTCGCCAACTGCAGTTTGATAGAACATCCGGCATAGACTTTTGCTGATGGGATATTCCTCGACAATTTGCGTTTTTAGGTCGCAAACGTAAAGTTTGTCGGTTTGGGCAATGTGAAGTTTTGAATACCGAATAGCGTTATTATTCTGAAGTTCAGTCATATAATAAACGGTGAGCTGAATTTCGTGGCGGGTCATGTCGTCTTTGGTGAAAATAAAGAGTTCGAACTGGTCGAAATCACCATAGAATCCGTCGGCAACCTTGTGGACCTTGCTTTTAATGATGCGTTTCAGCGGCAGCGCCAGCGACCAGTAGCGTTTCTCCAACTCACCCATATACTGTCCGTAGTTCAAACCATAGGCGTAACCGTAGAGTTTGATGTTCTGGAGGTCGGCCTCATCGATACAGAAGATGTTGTCGCCGGCCAGTTCGTTCACCAGCATTTCGGCTTCAGTTTTGTTCTCTTTTATCGAACGTGTAACCTCGACACCAAGACTGCGGTCGGCATCCTGAAGGTCGGGGCGGTCGGAGTTGACCAGATTCGCATACTTGTCGCCCAACACGGTTTGCAGCGCAATCATCGCGTAGCGTTCGAAAAAGGTGGTATCGAATTTCGGTTCAATCATGAGGGAAATATAGCAGAAAGAACTGATAAAGGCAATTACAAATTCACCACCACCGAGAAGTGGTTCGATGAGCCGGCAAGTGTGTAACGGGCATGGGCGAATTCAAGATTGAATCGTTTGAGGCGCAGTCCGAAACCCAGTGAAAAGCCGGCTAAGCCGGGAGCGTCTGTCAGCTTCAGTTCCTGATGGCGCTGGTAGTTGAATCCGGCGCGCAGGTTGAACGATTTGCCAGGGAACGCTTCGATGCCGAACACGCAGTGGCGCAACATGTTGTCGGCGAACGAAGGCAGCGTAATGTTGTCTCGCTCCACTTCGGAGCCTGGTTCGGCAGGGTTGTCTGAGTCGGCGTTCAGACGGAATTTCTGCAACTTCTGGAACACCACCGAAAAACGGAATGGCGCATGCTCGAGCTGGTGGCTTACGGCAATAAGCGCTTCGAACGGAACGCGGCCGTAGTGGTCGTTGTAGGGGGTGAATTGTGAACCGGCATTGCGCAGGAGTGCCGAGGTGGCCGTGCGGCCTTCGTTAAAGGTGTAACTTGCCGAAATGTCGGCCATCAGGCCAACCGACGAGTAGCCGCCAACAAACGAGAGCACCGGCTTAAGTGTTGCTCCAATTGACAGACAGGAGTCGAATCGTCGGCCGTATGACAGATGAAAAGCATATTCGTTGGTTGAGAAGGAGCCCGCTTCATTTCCGTAAACATCGTAGCGGGTGTTTTTGCCGCCATTCAGATACTGGATGCCCACGGCCATTGTGCCTGGCACGCGGCTATCGGTGAAGCAGTACGATGCGTGGCCTATCGAGATGTCGGAAATGTAGTTCACATAGTCGGCGGCAACTTTCTGGCCATCGATATAAGGTAAAAACGACGGATTGGTAGCTGCTATGCCCAAATCGGGTTCGGTAATGGCTAGCGGTGAACCACCCATGGCGGCCACTCGCGCCGATGCCGGTATGGCTGCGAACTCGTAAACCGGTTGCGCAGTGGTAGTCAGGCTTAACAAGACGGCCATTGCCGAAAGGCAAACGAGTTTGAAAAAACCGAGTGAAAAAAATTTTTTACCCATCTGAGGCATTTTACAAGTCTGCTAAAGTAAACCAAATTTTTGACTTCAGACAATTCTTAAAATGGTTATCCGTCTGTTTCCTAAATAGCACCGTAGGTGCGTAAGATTGGTAGAAATTGTGTGTTATTATGGAATGGAGTGCCGTAGGTATAAATGTCTTGTTTCTATCAATCTATCGTCCCAACGGGATTAATATACGTTTTGTCAGATAATTAAAAATCGGCTAAATCCGGTTAAATCTGCGCCATCAGCGTTCAAAACAAACCTTAAAGTTTTGATAATGAGAATTTAAGTTCAAAACCGAATTCTGTTGTCGTGTTGCGGTACGAGTTGGTTGTCTTGGGGCTCATCAAGTCGTAATCGTAGTAGAGGCGCAACGTCACTTTGTCGTTAAGTTCATACTCGGCCGACATACTCATTGCCAAGCCCAACTGGCCCGATGTTATCTCGTTGTCGTTCAGCACAAGGTCGCGGGTGACAGTGATGTTGTCGCTGATGGTCAGGTCGGCGCGCAGGTTGCAGTCGCTCACAAACTGATCGCCCTTGCGGTTCTTGAACGGCAGCACAAGTTCCTGAATGCGGTATCCGGCGCCCAGCACATACTCGCGTTTGTAGAGTTCGAGCATCTGGCTGTTGGTCAGGTTCATAGTCATTGTGCGGCTGCGCTTGTACTCAAGCCGCGAGCTCAAGCTGTTGAGCCATGTCACATCGACACCGAACAGCGGTGAGAAAGCCTCTGTGATTGAGAACGATGTAATGTCGTAGTACGGAACAAAAAGTCCGTAGCCGCCCACATCGGCCACAGCCCACGACATATTGCCGTATTCGGGCATCCGCGCCTGCTCGTAGTTGTAGTCTTTGCTGCTCATGAACGAGCCTACGCTGAAGGTGCTCTGGTATCCGTGCGAGAGCGAAACGCTCTTAACTCTCTTGCTGATAGGCTTATATGCGGTCAAGCCGTCGTATTTCAGTTTCCAGCCCGGGCGGAAGTTTTTCCACGATGTAAAGTCGATGCCGTTGTTCTGCCCCGTGTAGGCGGCAAGGAAGGCGGGCACTGCAATGTCGGGGTTCGAGATTGAATATCCGGCCGGCATTATCGAATCCGATTCACCCACAGGCTCGTAGGCGCCGAAATAGTTAGGCTCGTGGCCGAGGCGTTGGTTGGCCTGTTCCCATGCAAATTTGTGAAGGTTGCGGCGGTATTCGTTAAAGGCTTCCGACTGGGTGTTTTTCTCAGTCGGGCGGTCGCCGAAGGCTGTTTTCAGCGTCCAAACAGTCACGTTGTAAGCGCCTGATTCCATACGTGTTGAGCGATAGACATCGTACTCGTCGTGTTTGGCGTCGTAGTTGCCCACAAGGTAATACTCGCTGGTCTTGCGGGTGATGGTTCGCTGGCCTGTGAAGTCGATTTTGAGTGCCTTGATGGGCTGATAGGTTGCCTTGATGTCAACTCTGCGCTGGTTCGATGTCAGGAACGGCTGAATCAGGTTGATGTTGTCGATGAGATGACCGCGGCGGGCCTCACGTTCGGCGAAAGCCGTATCCTGGTAGCCGAAGATGAACGGCAGTCCGGGTGTTTTGCGCAGTTCGGAGAAGTTATATTCAGGGCGGTAGCCTTCGAGCGTCATTGCGTTCGACTCGGTGTAGGCAAATGATACATTTTTCAATCCGATGACGGCCAGAGCCACGCCTTCCATCACGCGGAGGGCGGGCGAATCGCTCACTGTCCGGCTGCCGGTTACAACCACTTCTGCATCTTCAACATCCTCATCCACAGTAACTTTTACGCGGTTTTCATTCAAAATCTCGAACCGCGATCTCACATCTTTTCCGCCGGCTGTAACCTTCACGGTAATGGCCTCTTCGGTGCGCAGGTTGTGGCTCACGGTTTTGCTCGCACCTTTTTTGGCCTTGAAGCCTTTGATTGTTGATGTTACTGTTTCCTGCTTTTCGGCTAGCCGCTTTTCGCGCGTCTGCTTGTATTTTTTCTGCAGGCTCTCAATCGGCTTTATTTTGTTGTAAAGATTGTCGAGATTGCCCTGCACGTTAATGTTGATCTGGTTGGTGTTGCCGATGGTGTTGCCCACGTAAAGTGACGAATCCTCGACTTGCGGCGCACGGTCCCACTGGTAGGTGGATGCGTAGCGTGCCGTGAGCGATGTCCAGTTCAGCAGAGGTATCTTGTTGATTGGCACGGTGTACGACGCTGTGAACTTCTGATTGTGCTCTTTAGCCAGACCGCCTTCGAGAATCGACTCCCATACGTCTTTCTTAAACTGCTCGTATTCAGTACGATTGGTTTTGTCGATAAGACCTTCCGGCTCTTCAATCACGGTCATTGTGTTCATCATCCAGGTGAACTTGATGCCCTTCGAAAGGTTGTATTTGATGCTGAACTCACGCTCCCAATCGAACGACTTGTCGCACGTTGGCGTGTATTCCTCTCCGCCCGATGTCATGCCCAAACTGATGTTGCGCAGCAGAGTCTCGTTGTACTCGCGTTTAACACCCGTGCGCCATGCAATTTGTGCCGGCGTAAGGTAGAAGTTCACATCGCCGATAATGCGCAGATATGGTTTTTTGAGCAGTTTCGATTTTTTGAACGGCTCAATGGCTTTCGGTTGGTTGTTGAATGTGTAATTCAATGAACCACTGTGTGTTGTGGTGTTGTCGTATTTCACGCTGTAGTCGGAGTGTTTCTCTTCGACGTAGGCGTAACTTGCACTCAAGTTCGATGGTGAGTAGAAATGCGTCTTGTTAGCGTTTTTGCTTTTCTTCTCCTTACGTTTCTTCTGACGTTCAGTTAAATTCTCTTCTTCGGCTTTCGATGTCTGTTTCTTCTTTGTGCGCTGACCCACGCCGACATTGGTGAAACTGATGCTTCGACGTTCAGTAAGATCTTGAACACCATCAAGATAATCGCGGCGATCGGAGCGCGAAAGGCCTTTGGTGCCCTCTTTTATTTTCACGTCGGGATCGAACGGATTGTATTCCGGATTCACAGCCATGCGCGAGTAGCTCATAAACATCGGGATGCGCACGTTGGCTTCCTTTGGGAATAGTTTGCCCAATTCAATATTGGCGGCCACGTCCACAGAGTTTGTCTGTTCCATCGAACGCTCCGAAGTCGATTGCTCGATAGAGCCGAAACCGGCCTGGGTGGTGCTTCCGGCTACATTCACGTTACCTAAATCGGCCATCTTGATGTTCATTGCGCCCTGAGCCGCCCAACCTCCGCTTTCGTTGAAATCGGTGAGTCTCAATTCGTTAACCCAAATTTCAGCCGACTTCTCTTGGCCGTCGTCGTCACTGGTGAACACATTGTCTTTCCGTTGCGGGTTGCGCACACCAATCATCAGCGATTTCACAATGGCGATATTCGGGTTACCCATCACGGTTATCTTGCGCTTGTTGCGGCCGCTGCCCGTTGTCACCACGTAAGGCATTGTCTGCGATACTGACGGGTTGCCTGACTTTATCTCAGCGTTACGCTCAAGTTTGGCGTCGACCAACTCACTGAAAATCACCTCCATATTGTTATCTTCCGGCCAAACAAGGCGGCGGTTGTCGTTGTTGTCGGGGTATGGCCTCGACGTCCACCATGGTGTTACCTTCAGCGGAACCTCGTATTCGTAGTAGTTCTCGGTGTAGTCCTGGCCGATGCGGATGAAGCAGGTCACCTCGTCATCGCTCAGCGACGACTCGTCGTCAACGGCTTCGGCATGGATGAACATCTTGATTTTCTCGTAGTTGCGCATATCAACGTTCACCGTTTTGTAAACGGCTTTCGAGTAGCCATCGCCCAACCCTACAACCTTCATTGTCATACTCTGCTCGTTGAGTTCCACAAGCTGTGTCTGCGACGGGTCCTGCTCGCGGGTTACGCCCACCGGCAGCAGGTAGTTCACCGGCGCGCGGCTGCCGTTCTCCTCAATGTTCACGGTTGATATGCTGAAGGCTGAGGCCGACTCATCGTTGTTCTCGTTGTTCGACAGAAGAGCCTCGTTTCCGGCCTTCAGGTCGTAGTCGTAGGTGAACCAGTCGCCTTTTACAAGGTCAAGGGTGGCGAAACGCAGAACCACTTTCTGCTGCCATCCGTGAAGGAACATACGCATAAAGCGGATTGATGTAAAGTCTTCAATATCACCAATCTGCTGGCGTGCCCGCGTGTTGAGCGGAATGCGGAACAAATACCATTTGACCGACTTGCGCTCGCCGTTGGGCATGGTGTTGGTCACGTTGCGTTCATCGACAATGTAGTTCGAACCAACCATCATGTTGTCGTGGTTCAGGTCGACGCGGTATTGGAAGTACGATTCGCCCTCGCTCAAGGTGTAGTCGCCGTTAATATCCTCAACATCAGGCTTCGATGTGGCGTAAGTCGATGTGGCGCCGGTGCTAACGGGCGAGTTGCCCTCAGGGTTGTTGTAGTTCATGTAGCGGTCAACAATTCCGTATCCGGCCTCGTCATAGTCGCTGCCCTTAAAGTAGTGATAATCATCGCCCGATGGGTCGGCGCGGAACTCACGGAAAACGTCGGCGTCAAGCACGCTCTCAAGTTTGTCGAGGTATGATGAGAAGAACTGCTGCTCGTCTGATGGGCCGCCGCTGAACGATGTACTGCTCAATCCGTCAAGACCAACGTCCTGATAGCGGCGCTGGCTCTCTTCGTTCACAAAGCTGATGTTGCTCTTCTGCACGGCAGGTACACGTCCCCAAACAGTCTCGTCGTACGATGTTGGGTCAGGCGGATAGGATGTAGGCAAGCCGTTCTCGTAACTTTTTCGGCTGTCCTTCAAAACGTCCTCCGAAATGTTACCGAAGTTGAAGTATAGCTGGCCGCCTGGGTTGAGCGAGTCTTCCTCAACAAACGGGTCCATCATCCAGAACTCAAGATATTCGATGTTCGATGTCTCGAAGTTTTTGGTTGTTGTCTCGCGCATAATGCCGCCCCACTTGTCCTGCGGGTTGACGAATCGGCCGGTGCG
>JAGCFC010000154.1 GCA_017650325.1 Salinivirgaceae bacterium
CGCTCACCCACAGAATGTTATACTCGTCCCACAGCCGCAGGTCGCCCGTGCGGTAGTAGTCAATCAGTTTGCCGATGCATTCGCGCTGTTGGTCGGTTTCGGCGTATGGCGCAGCCTTTTCTAACCAACTGACAATCTGTTCGATGGCAGCGCTATATTTCTCGCCTACGCGATAAGTTTCTTCCGTTATGCGCCCGTCGGTTTTCACAAGGCGGCTGTTGAGGCCGTTCGACAGTGGCCGTTCGGGGTCGGGTTGGGGCAAAGCTGCGTTGTAGGCTTCAACTTCGGCCTGACTCACACCGCTGTAGAAATTGTTTGCCGATGCCTTCACAACGTCGCCGCTACTGTCGAGACTTACACGCTTAAGGTCTGTCTTACTGTAGATTATCTCGGTTACCCGATTGGCAAAATCCGTTACCGATTCGCCCGCCGCCTTTGGCATTAGTTCAAAATCGGAATTGATAATCAACTGTTTGAACGCATCTTCGCTGATTTCGGGGAAAAACTTGTCGCAGCTGTAGTGGTGATGGACGCCGTTGCTGAACCAGACACGTTTGGCGTAGGTCATAAATTGCTTGAAATCATCGCTTTCGCGATTGCCGCCGTAACTATTGACAATGGCGTCGATGGTGTGGCGCACAAGCAGGTTGTGGCGGTAGAATTGGTCGCACAGGATGTCGCGTCCGCAGAGTGCCGCCTGGCTCAAGTAGTAGATGAATATCTTTTGATTAAGTGTAAGATTTTCGAAATCAGGTACTTTGTACCGCATTATCTTAATGTCGGCAAAGCGGTCGATAACGTATTCAAAATCCTTTTCGGCTTCCATAATCTTCAATTATTTTGTGTCTGCGAAAATATGCCACAAGTGCCGATGGAACAAGAATTTTATGGAAAAAATAGTCATTCGCACCAGTTGAAATCCTGTTCTTATTTTGTTAATAAAAAAACGGCTTGTCATTTAGTCAAAAAGTAGCCGCCTTTCGCCATAAACTCTCTTTTTTTATATAGGTAATGACTACTTTTCGCACTTAAAATGAAACTGCAAAAATGCGGTTTTCAGTAAATGTTGAAATTATTGTAATATTATGAAAAAGAATATTTTACACGGTTTTTTGTTAGGAGTTTCGATCCTTTTGGCAGCCGAAACAGTCTCTGCTCAGACAACATACACGTCAAATGGCAGTGGCGGAGGCTTGTTTAGCGCACCTTCTACGTGGAATGCGAGCTTGTCGCCGACAGAAATGATGGCGGCAATGCGGTCGGAAACCAATATTTTTGTGGTGGCGGAAGGCGATGTCGTCACGGTTGATGATTCGGTCAACGTGGAAAATCTGACAGTCAATGGCAACCTGGTGTTTGGTACGACCGACGATGTAAGCCATACTGTTATAGTGAACAATGAGTTTAAAGTGTCGGGCACGGGTAAGGCTAATGTGTCAGGTTTTGTCGGGGCCCATACATTGTTGGTTAAGAAAAAAATCACCAGTGAGGGCGAAATAAAATTCCGCGAGGGAACGGGCAGGGCCGTGAATGTTGTTATGGATCCGGGTAGTGGATTGAGCGCTGAGGTCA
The DNA here is from genome assembly GCA_017650325.1 of Salinivirgaceae bacterium. Lineage (GTDB taxonomy): Bacteria > Bacteroidota > Bacteroidia > Bacteroidales > SZUA-534 > RUG13583. The sequence continues at coordinate 1,573 of JAGCFC010000154.1, forward strand.
CTGCAGACGCAGCCGAGTCCAAGACAAAATTCAACAACTTTGATGTAGCCAGCGGAACTGTTGAGACAAAATCCGATTTGAGAATCGGAGGTTCGTTCACTATTGGTTCTTCGGCGGTATTCAAAGCCTCCGACAAGACGATATACATTGCAGGTAACTTTGCTAAAAAATCGGACAAAGAGGCGGGCTTTACTCGCGGCACCAGTACCATTGTGTTTAACGGTTCTACGGTACAGTCAATCTCCGATGCCGGTAAACTGACTTTCTACAATATGACTGTCAATGGCTCCGGCTTTGTGGTAGTGTCGAACAATCTTTCGGTTTACGGATATTTTCTTGTCGATAACGAATCGACCGTCAGCACATCGGCCGCTTTGAATTTTTATAGCGATTTCGAGGTGAGAGAGAATAGCAAATTCGAGTCGAACACCGATTACACGAATTTTGTGGGCGAAGTCGATCAGTTGATCACCCTGGCCGGCGATGTCACTTTTACCAATTTGTCGTGCAAGAGTACTTCGGCTACTCAAAAAATATGCAAGGGAAACATTAATGCAACAAAGTTCATCAGGTCGTTAGGTAAGGCGAGGTTGGTTGACTTCGCGTCGACTTATCAGCATACTTTCGGCGGAGCAACAGCCACAAGCACAATATCGCTGCAAAGCCCGATGACTATTACCGGAGCAGGATCGCCTTCGCTAAGGCGTTCAGACACAACGGCTAGAAACGGAGTCTTCTCGTTGGGCGACGGCGATATAACTATCAAAACCGGAGATGTTTACGTGAAAGCAGGCGATACATTCAAAGTCAATGGAAATGTTACGGTTGAGTCGGGTTCGCTGGTGCTCAGCGGTGCGACAGACAAGCAGGCTGAGATTGTTGGTAACGATTTAAATACACTTACAGTAGCCAATGGCGCCCGATTGTATATGCGTGGACCAGACGACAACTTCCCGAAGAATTTCGTCAATGTGATTTTGGGTGAGACGAGTACATCGTATTACGATTCGAAATTCAACCAGAAGGTTCATGGTGCAAGGTACGGACATCTTTATCTCGACTATTACGATAAGACATTCACCGGTGATTCATATATAGCCGGACATCTCTACATGTACCCAATGACCAATGGAGAGTCGACTGTGAATTTTGCTGGGTTCTCGCACACTTTGTGCTACCATTTCTATGATAATCCCGACAGAAAGGGTACGACTTCGATTCTGTCGACGGGAACAATTACGCTGAAAAGCACTGGCGACCATGGACAGACAATATACAAGCGTACAAACGGAACCTATGTTTTCCAGAATCTTATAATTGAAAACGATGACCCGATCAACTCGCAAACCAAAACAATAGGCGGTGACATAACAGTTAATGGCGAGCTGAGGATGACCAACATCAGTGACAACGAACTACTATTTTTGGCTCTCGACATCGACAATTATGTGATAACTGGTTCGAAAACGCCTGAGAACAAGTTTATTATGGGTAACAACACCCGCATTAAGGTGAGTGGTGAAAATAACTTTGGATTGTCTATTAACTCGTTTGGCGATGTTATTCTCGACAAAAACAGCCTTGTGCAGTTCGATGCTACAAAGATTGACCAGATTGTACCGTCGGCCGACTACGGAAACATTTACTTGTATGGCAGCACGGCCAAAATAGTTGAGCAGTCGACAACCATCAAAGGTTGGATTGACGTCAACGGCTATACGCCGAAACTGACTATTACTGATCCTGACGTGACTTTGTATGTTCAGGGCAACTGGAAACTTGCCGCCGGCAATCTGAACATTGTCAAGGATGCTAAAGTTGTTTTCAACGGCGATGATCAGGAGATAAACGCAACAACATTGCCTAATGTTGAGTTCCGTGGCTCGGGCATAAAGAAACTTAAGAGCACGGTGACCATTGAGGGCGATTTAAGCGTGTCGTCGGGTTGCGAGGTCGATGCCGATAACCGTACCATCAACCTTTACGGCGATTTCAGAAATACCGATGGCGGCGGCGGTGTCTACCATCAGAATGCCGGACGATTGAACTTGCGCGGAGCTGTGGGTGAGAAGCAGACTATTGTGTGCACAAACTGCGAAAACACAAGACTCTTCAACGTTTATATCGAAAGATCAAAGACCGATACGGTGTTCTTTGAGTCGGATATTTTGGTGGGCGGCAATCTGATTACCGCTGAGAACAAAGGTAGTCTCAACATAAGGAATCACACACTGACAATTGGCGGCGATTTGAATTTGTACCGCAACTGCAAACTTGAATATACCGAGGGGGCGAAGCTGCACTTCAACAGCAGTGACGCCGAGCAGCTTATCAGAAACTATAACACGTCGAATATCTACCCGACAATGCAATTTACCGGCAGTGCCGTCAAGCGTCCGTACGACAACATGTTTGACATCGACGGTGATGTGATAATCGACAACGGCGCCATTGTTTCATCAGGTGTGAAACTGAAAATTTCGGGCAACTGGGAGAATTCAGGTATTTTCAACAGCTCATCGGAAGTTGAGTTCGATGGTGACGAACAGTTTATCAGCGGTTCCGCATTCAACAATGTAACTATCGGCGGAACAGGCACAAAAAAACTTAAGGGCATAGTTAACCTTACGGGGTGGCTGAAAATCGACTCGCTGGCGACATTCGACGTCAGCCCTAACGATGGTGGCACTTATTACGACATGACAATTGCCGGCCATTGGTACAACAATATCGTCAGCCCCGACGGAAGGAGTACGGGTAAGTTTGTTCCTCGTAGAGGTACAGTTACGTTCATCGGAAACAGTAGCGACATTTACAGCGGCGACTCGCTGAACTACAAAGGACAGGGTCGTCCGGGTAAAAGTTTCTACAATGTTGTTATAAACACTTCAGATCCGAACAACTACATACGCCTCATCCCAATTCACGGGGCCGAGGCTAAAGTGATGACATATGAGAATGACCTTTATGTTGAGAACAATTTCACCATCAACACGGGTATTTTCTATTTCTATTGGAACAAGATGTTTGTAGGTGGCAATGTTAGGAACCTTGGTGGTAACCTTTCGATGAACGGCCATTACGATGCACGGAACATTCTGTATCTTGGTGGTGGAGAAGGTAAAGAACTGGTGTTCGATCCTGGTACAACCAATACCATTCGCCAGATTGAGATTAACAATGGTGCACTTTATAAGCTGGCAAACAGCTATTTACAATATGCATCAACAGCATCGGAGCCACGCGACAGTATAATACGAATCAAGAAAGGTACATTGTGGATGAAAGATTGCAATATCACTTTCTACGAAGGTGGTAGCATCAGAATTTATGAGGAAGGTACTCTGCATCTTGACTCAGCCGCAGTAATTCAGGTGCCAAGTGGCTACTATATCAGAAACTACGGCGTTTTGGAATTGCTGGGACATGCCAATTCGCCGGCTAAAATACAACCTGCTGCAGCTGATGGAACATATACTTTGATACAGGAGGGAGCAAATGCATCATTTGAAGCTGACCAGTTCTGCATTGAGGGAACCAGAACATATGGTTTATATATCAAAGCCGGAACAATCAAGGGGTTGAATAATGGTTCGTTTTCGAACTCAACCGGCAATGCCTTGTTGTGCCTTGACGGAATTGATTTGGGCGCAGGACTGACTGCCGATAATATTACCTTTAATGCGAAAAACAGTTCACCAACCTATAACGTTTGGCGCAAATCAGGCACGGGTAAAATTACATTCACAAACTACGGAGGTACATTGGCCGGTGCGGGAAAAGAGAATGATTCTGACTTGGATCTTATTATCTGGAGCGCACCCAAAGGTTGCGTATGGACGGGTAAGGGTAATGACAACAGATGGCACAACCCCGACAACTGGTTGAGTAAAAAGGTGCCTACAAAAGATTCGGTTGTGATATTGAATCATGCGTGGGCCGATTTGGGCAGTGCCCCTTATACCATCCTGATTGACGAAAGGGCAGAGGTTAAAGATCTGACAATCGATGGTCAGGTTACACTTCTTCTCGAGGGAGAAGCCGTTGAGGGTGTAAAATACGGTCTTGAAGTCTTCGGGAAACTGTCGATGATGTCGAATTCAACACTTGTTCAGACCAGTGTTTGCGACTCGCTCATCTTGCATGGTTCGTGGACTTGCAGCGGAACATATACTCACAATCATATTCCAGTGGTGTTTGACATATCGGAAGGATCGTATCAGCTTGTATTACATGCAAATGCCAATATCGGAAGTTTGGTTCTCCGAAGCAGCGACAACAATGGATCGCTCTCGCTGTTAGGCTCAATAAATGTCATTGATAGTGTACGGCTTGAGTCGGGAACACTCTTTGCCAACAATGCAACAATCAACCTTGAAGGCGATTGGTGTCCCGCAGGCGGAGTTTTCGAAGAGGGTGAGTCGATTGTCAATTTCTGTAGCGCCACCGAGGACCAGCATGTTCACGGCGGACGTTTCTGGGAAATCAGATTCAACGGTGCCGGTAAAAAAATAATTGACAAAGACATAGCAGTCAACCGCATGTTTAGAATCATGAGCGGGGTTGATTTCATAACAGCCGGTGCTAAAAACATCTACATGACAGGCCGCACAACTTATTGGTATAACTATGTTGGCGATGAGGTGTTTGAACAGACTGGTGACGGCGCTGTTGTTTTCAACGGAGGTTCGGCGTCAATTGGTTATATAGATGGAAAACAAATAAAACAGACATCACCGACAAAATTCAACAACTTGATTATTCAGGGTTCGAGTACGAAGTATATCCGCGACATAACTATTGTCAAAGGTTCGTTCGAGATGGTTGCCAATGTCGATGTGTCAATCGACAGACAAGGCTCGCTTGTGGGCGAAGGTGTTGGCTCAACCAGTACGTTCACGCAGTACGGCGGTGCGTTGCTCATTTATGGTGTGGACAATTTCCCGGTCGATTTTGCGACATATGATCTGAATGCCGGTTCGGTGTATTACCGCGACTCGTGTGATTATCAGATTGTGCGTGCGGTAGATTATAACACGCTCTATTTATACAACTACTATTTTACAACTTATGGATACAAAGACTATTCTCCCAAAATATTGGATGGAGACATCAGTGTCAGGGGTTCGCTGAATATTTCCGACTCCATTACAACTTTCGTTGTTGGTGACCATACTGTCACACTTACAGGCAATTTGTCGCTTGCCGAAAATGGTAAGCAGATAGATTGGGGAAGTATCGGAAGAATTATCCACAATGGTGGCAGCTGGGAGGTCGATACCGATATTAAAGTGTTGAACAATGTAGAGAAAAAAGGCACGGGCTATCTATATCTGAATAGTGATATGGCTGTTAATGGCGATATTGAGTTCGATCCGGAAACAAGACTCTACATGCGCGGCTACACTATGACTGGCAAGCCGGACAAGACATTAAAACTTGGCGTTAACTGCCAGTTGCACACATCGCTCGATAAATCGAGAGGTTACGCCTTCCCGATTAATTTCGGAAGCTACGAACTTGACGAGACAAGTGTAACCTATCTTGAGGCGGCAGCCGACCAGATTCTATATCCTGATGTTGTTTACGGGTCGTTGTATCTGAACAATACGGCGTCGAGAACCGTCGATTTGGACGGAGATTTAGTCGTCAGGGGCAATTTCTATAATAATCAAGACGGTACGGTGTTGAACGACAACGGATACAATCTTTACATGCGCGGTGCGGTCATCGACCTGCGTAACTACCATCCGACAACAACAACCGTATATCTTGATGGCGATTGCGACCAGCGAATTTATGCCGGCGGCGGATTTACTGAGTTGTATTTGAATAATTTAGTGCTGGCTGGCTCGGGAATCAAGGATATTGATGAGACTCTTACCAAAATTGGCGGCGACGTTACAATTGGTGAAAACACATCGTTCAGCAGCGACAACTCGATTGAGTTCGGTGGCGGTACCATAACCAACAATGGTGTTTTCCGCCATTATGGAAACACGTTCACCTTTACGGGCAAGAAGTCGCACACCATAAGCATGGGTGACAATAACATCTTCAATAGTTTCTCGCTGGTTGATGACGATACTGTGAACATTGTCGGCTACGGCATAACAATAAACACTGGCGCGTTTAGCTTGGGCAAGAGAGCCAAACTCAATATGGGTGAGCTTACTCATAAGATTGCTTCAGCGCAGATTGATTTAGGAACAGATTGCGAGCTTGTTTCTGCAAATGCCAGTCTGATTTTCAATCGTAACGGTGGCCAGACACTGCCAGCCCTTGTTTGCCGGGACATCCAATTCTCAACTTCGGGCACTAAAACTTTGTCGGGCAAGTTGACGGCCGATACTCTTACCATCGACGAGGGTGTAACCTTCTCTGTCGGCAGCGATGCTAAAAAATCAAATCCGGTAACAATATATGGCGACTGGATCTGCAACGGCTCATTCACAAGTCATAACGATACTGTATTCTTCGAGTCGAAGGCTCCGTGCAAGAATCGTAAGATTCTGTCGAATGAGCAGTGGTTCAGCGATGTTGTGTTCCACCGTAGCACCAAAATGGGCGCAACCGACACATCAATTTTCAAGTTAATGGACAAAATGATGCTGAAAAACGATATGGTTATCGATACAGGCGCGGTTGTCCGCTTGAATAAGAACACTTTGGTAATAGGCAACGACGACACAAATCTTACCGAAGAACCATACTATCCCGATGGTGAAAAGATCTTAGTTAAAAAAGGCGGTGAGCTTAATATCGACGCCGGCGGCACACTTCAGTTCAACCATATGGACGGTTATCCGCGTTTGGATGTTTATGGTAGGCTGACTATGGTCGGAAACGCTACGGCTAACGCGGTTATTACAAGAAGTTCGAGCAATTACGATACGCATGGCACAATCATAATTGTTTACAGGGGGGCTAAGCTTGCAGCTCAGTTCTATCAAGTTCAGTATCTTGCTCCTTGCGGTTTTATTATTAATAATGGTGCAATAATCGATGACAACAACAACCTCTCGAATGGTATATGGTCGAACATGTACACAAGTTACAACTATAAGAATCCATTCCAGTCTGACGACAATGTTAAAATCGACACGTTGACATATCTGACTGTCAATGTCGACAGAATGGCGAAACCGATAGAGAACATCGCGTTCAACCATGGAGGTACACCTACTGTCGGTCATCATTTCAACATTGCCCGCGATACTCTGCTTCCGGAGAGCATTGAACTTTCGGGAATAATTAACGGCGCAATGGGATTTATCGAATATCAGAGATACCATTATGTCAATAACAACCCGAAAAAGCCGGTTGTTGCGAGGAACATAATCTGGCCTGGAGTTTCGCAGATTATTTGGACAGGATTGGTTAGCCAGGACTGGTTTGATCGGAGAAACTGGTTGCCGATGCAAGTGCCTGACGAGACCATATCGGTTAAGATTCCGATGACATCGAACGCACCTATTATATATAAGAAAGGTGCGGCTTGCAAGAATCTTACAATAGCCAAAGGCTCGCTCACAGTTGAGGATTTCACAAGAGACGAGGGGCAGCCGTCGCTGTTGGTTAATGGCGCAGTCGATGTTCAGGATGGCAGTGTTTTTGCAATTGACAACACAGCCGAAGTGAGGGTGTTTGGCGACTGGAACATTGCCACGAAAGGTTATTTCGTTCCTCAGAACGGAACGGTGATTTTTGCCGCAGATGGTGGCAGCGTGTCGATTGTGCCGCGCAAATCGGAGTTCAACAATGTTAAGTTTGTTGGCAAGGCCACCTATATGTTTACCGGAACGACAATAGACTTTAATGGCGATTTTATTGTCAACAAAGGTCTGATTTGGCCTTCGACTCCCGATTATACCTATAACATTGGCGGCAATTACTATGTCGATCCTGACAATGGCGGATTCAACAGCGATGTTACAGGTTATGTGAAGTTTGTGGGGGGCGATCAGACAATCGAGAATGGTAAATTCAATCGTGTAGTATTCTCAAATACAGGAGATAAGTTGCTGAGTGGCACATTCGATGTCGTTTACAATAACAGCACCCGCACTGCCCGCACTGTGATTGTTGAAGGCACTGCTGTTATGAAGGCAGCATCGGGTTGCTCGCTTACCCTTAAGGGCAATGTACTGATTGAAAGCGGAGCAGGATTCGACGATGGTAACAATGAACACACATTTACTGGTTATTATTGGGAAAGCACTGGCCATTATTTTGGCAACGGCAAGTTGAAGTTCAATGCCAACCATGGACAATATATCTGGGGTGGTACCTTCCATGATATCGACATGACGCTGAACACAAAATACATCAGCGCTGATGCCACAATGACTGGCAACCTGACTATTGAGGCGTGCACGCTCGATATGCTCACAAACCATGTCACAGGTGATGGAACCTTCACAATGGCCGAGAAATCGAATATCTACACTCGCGGCAGCAACAACTATCCGTCATTCAGCCATTACGAGATTACTGGCGCAAGCTGCTACTCATACTACAACGGCCCGATGGACCAGACAATCCGTGCGGCAAAATATGGTTACTTGTATCTGAACAGTAGCACGGTAAAAACGATCGAAGGCGATATAACGGTTCTTAAGAACTTGTATTTCTACGAGAACGGAGGAACACTTCGTGCTGGCGATTTTAACATTTATGTGGGACAGCATTGGTACAACCAATATTACGGCAAGTTTGAGCCAGGTCACGGACGCGTTATCTTCAACGGAAATTCAGGAAATCAATATGCATATCTGGGTGTTTCAACCGAAAACCCGTTCAATGACATTGAGATTGATAAGCCCGTTGACCAGCAGTTCTACGCCTCATCAGTCGATCTTAACCTCGATGGGTCGCTTTATGTGACAAGCGGAAAAATGCACTGCGTCAGCGGTTACCGTGTCAGAATTGGAGGCGATGTGACGGTGGGTAGCTCTGGTCTTATAACACAGTCGGGTCACTACGAACTGCGCCACCCATCGGGCGACTGTGCGATTAAAACCAACAATTCGATTCTTAACGATTTGACACTCAATGGCGATTGCGTTTTCACAATTAATGATGATCTTACTGTTTATGGTAATTTCGTATTGCAAAAAGGTGAGTTTAACCAAAACCACTGTGTGGCAACATTGGGCAACTCCCTCGACAATATCGCCATCTATGGAAAATATGTTGTTACTGCGGGCGGCAAGCTCCGAATCGGTGACGGAACATCGCTTGTTGTGAAATCGGGTGGTGAGTTCGAGGCGCGGGGTGAAAAATCGAACTATGCGCTTATAACCAATAACGGCGGACGTTACTATTTTACGGTTGAGGATGGTGGCACTATAAGTGCCAGCTATTACAACTTCTCGTATTTGGCAAAGCAGGGAATTATCATTTCCGACGGAGCTATTATTAACGGAGTATTGAATTTCAGCAATGGCGTGTTCAGCAACGTGGTATCAGGCGGTGTCTGCCTTGATATCAGAAACTCGCAGGACATGTATGGCACTGACAACGAAGGAAGAATCCAAAACATATCGTTCCCCAATAACCCTGGAGGCGGTGCGGTTAACATCCGCAAGGTTGAGTCGGCTTCCGGCAGGATTGAGGTGTACAACGCTACAGGTCTGCTGGCTGGCGAACTTTACGAGAACGACCCGCACGGCATTATCGATTGGACTGGCGATGTTGTCTACACATGGACGGGTGCCAGCACCAAGAACCATGAGGACTGGTGGGATAGCGGCAACTGGAGTGCTACGCTTAACGGCTCGCCTGTACCTACGGCCTTCCCAACTGCCGATAACAATGTCGTTATTCCATCCACAGCGGGTGGTAGCGGCTTTTATCCGGTGATCGATCGTGATTCGGCCTTCGCCAAACGACTGACGATTAAAAATGGAGCGCAACTCACAATTAAAATTGTCACTGAAGATCCCGACTCAATACGTTGCGCACTTTACGCCACATCAGACGCTACAATTGAGGGAACATTAATAATGTATTCAGCAATCGACACTATAAATGTTGGCGGCAACTGGGTTATCGGCTCGTCGGGCCGGTTCACAGCAGGCGAAGGCACGGTGGTAATGTCAGGAGTGGGAGTAAAGGCCATTCAAAACCGCGCTTTGAGTTTCAACAATCTTGTGATTGACAATAACGGAACGATGCAGGCTCAGTCGGCGATGAAGGTCGGTGGCAATTTCATTAACAAACAGGGCGTTTTCGATGTTACATCGTACGATGTGACGGTTGGCGGTAGTTTTGTTAATGAAGCAACCTTCCTGCCACAGACAAAAACTCTCATCTTGACCGGTACTGCACCTTTCGCAGAGGGAGAGAGCGCTCATAAGTTCAATCCCGGCAGCAGCGCCTTATATAATGTGACTGTCAAAGGTGGAGTGTATAAACTTGACGGCAACGATTTGTATATCAACCGCAATCTCGAAATCGAAGGCGGCACGTTCAACGTCAATTCACGCGATCTCAACCTTGGCGACGGAACTGGTGTTGACAATGTGAACATCACCGGCACACTGAATCTGCAGCGCGACGGCAAACTCAAGATGGGCAACAACGCAATTATCAATGTCAACACCAACGGTAGAATATCGATGATTGGCGATGTGAACCACGAGGCTATTGTAACATCGCAGAAGGTGAACGGCACATACACGTTCAATGTGAACGGAACCATAGCCGCAAACAACTATAAAGTGGAGCGTGTCAACGCTTCGGGCGTGCATCTTTTGGCCGATGCTCAAATCGACGGCACCAATAACATGTCGCACGGTCAGTTTGTGAGCGGTACACCGGGTGGACGTTACCTCTGGTTCGAGAACAATTTCGGAACTGATGACGATGAAACTGTCACTATCAGTAATGTCTACTTCAATGCCGGTCCGCGTTTCAACGCTTCGCGCGATAATGACGCCACCAATGGCATAATCAGTTTCCTTGATGCCGTGGGTGTTGTGGCCAGCCACTTCTTTGAAGAGGACGATGGAACGCCGAACGGTGGTGCAATCCGTTGGGAATATACAGGCGATGTTCTTCAGTGGGTGGGCAATCAGCCGGTGAATGGCGAGAATGGCATAACCGATATCGATGGTACACGCTGGGATAATCCTCACAACTGGAAAAATATGGCAACCAACAATATGGGCTTGCCGACAGCCACAACACAGCTGCATATTTATCCTGTTGACCATGGTAAATACCCGGTTATCTACAGTGATAACACCAACAAATATGCCGAGGCAAAGGGAATAACCCTGTACGACGGAGCTTCGCTCACTTTGCAGGAAGGCCACCCGCTCAAGGTCGCCGATGCAAGTTTGGGCTTTATTATTGGCAAAAACTCTGTATTCACGGCCTACGATTCTGTCTATATTAAAGGTCAGTTCTCGAACGCCGGAAAATTCGATAATGGTAAAAAATCGACCATCGTATGGCAGTCGTCGCTTAACCGTGACATTGAAATGAACGGCTGGCCGTTCTACAATTTCGTAGTTAAAAACGATGGCGGCGCAACGGTGACATTCTCGGTTGAACCGGGCAAATCGCTTGTCGTTGAGAACGATTTCACAATCGAGAGTGGTACAGTCAACTGCAACATGGGCACGCTTGAAGTTGGCGGCGATTTCACCAATAAAAACGGAATATTTAAACATGGCGACGGTACAGTCAAACTGAACGGCCAGTCGCTTCAGGTGATTACATCGGAGAACGGACCTCTGGTATTCAATTTGCTCGAACTTATCGGAAACGGAAAGAAGGAGATAGGCACCGATATCGAGGTTATGAGCAACATTACTGTCGGTTCTTCGGTTCAGGCTTATGACGATGTCGATATTATCTGCCACGGTGACTGGAAACGGCCGCAGTCGTCTTCGTTCGAGAACAACTTCATCGGTGGTACAGGTTGGGTTAAATTCAAGGGCAATTCGCTGCAAACAATCGGAAAGCCTGAATCGTTCACCAATCTCGAAATCGATAATTCAACTTCGTCGACTGCCGTTTTAACAACACATGTGCAGACCATATCGGGCGACTTGAATCTTGTCAGCGGTGTATTCAACTCTTCTAGCATAGTTTGTCTTGGTGCCGAATCAGAAATATTGAATTACGGCCAAAGAAATTATATCAATGGTTCGATTAAGAAGGTTGACGCTACTGGCAACTTCTACTTCCCGGTTGGCAGCAACGACCGTTATGCGCCAATTGAAATCTGCGATTTTGACGGAACGGCTACATATCAGGTGTCATACAAGAGCGATAAACCTGATAATCAGACACAGTTGGGCGAGTTCGTGAACCGTATAAGCTCGAAGGAATTCTGGACACTTTCCGGCTCCGACGGAGCGTCATTGCCTCGTGTCAGACTCTATTGGATGGATAAAACTTTGAGCGGCATTGAGGACTTCGAAGTTTTGTCGGTCGTGCTTTACACGGGTGATAAATGGACTCGTCAGGGCGAAATGATTAAGAATATGGATTTGAAACCTCTTGATCCCGACACGGTGGGTGGTCATCTGACCTCTCGGCTCAATCTGACGGCGTTCGGCAAAATTACCTTCGGATTCTGCTATCCGACAATTACCTGGAACAAGGAGAGTGTAAGCAATGTTTACTCAACCAAAACTAACTGGACACCAAGTAAATACACGCCGAGCACGACTACCAATATCAAAGTCGATGAGGTTAACAGTAATTATCCGACAGTTTTGGCAGAGGGGCATTGCTACGATATGACCATCACCTCAAACGGTAAACTTAAAGTGGCGGATAACCAGGCACTTACTGTTCATGGAAATGCCACCATCGACGGAACACTTGAATTGGGTGAGAATTCCACGATAACCTTTTTGAAGGATGTGTTCGCCAGCAACGCAAGCGTGTTTGCCGAGACTAATTCGAAGGTTATTATTGGTGGTGATGTCGATGTGCAGAACGTTTATTTGAGCGAGTGCCAGGATCTTGTGCTTGTTGGTGGTGACAACAACCTGAAGAAGTACGAGAAAAAACTGCTCGATGACGTGACGGTAAACGGATCGCTCAGTATCGAGAGATATACACGTCTTACAGCCAATAACAAGACTATAAATCTGAAGGGCGATTTCACTATCAACGCAGCAGGCGATTTTTACGGAACGCCAAATCTTGTTTTGTGCGGTTCAAGCAAGCAGAAACTTGCAATCACTCCAAACAAGTCGCTCTACAATCTGAAAGTTAGCAATACCGCAAGTCCCGATGATGGCGCTCAGATTGATTTGGGAACAGGTATTAAGGTTACCGGCCATCTGGAACTTGATAAAGGATTGCTGCATTCTGCATCGACAGCACGACTTAGTCTGGGTTCAACCGCTACTTCAACGTTGGGTAACGTCAACTCGTATGTAATAGGCCAAATGGAGAAGGAGGGTCAGGCTGACTTTGTATTCCCGGTTGGCTCGTACGAACGTTTGGCGCAAATAGGGGTTTCGGGCATATCGGGCCACTCGTACATCACGGCTGAATACACAAATGAGAAACCAGTGTCGGTTGCAAAACTTGGCGCCGGTGTCGAAAAAGTCAGTCACCTCGAGTCATGGACCTTGGGTACCCAAGGAACGGTTCAGGCCTATGTGACGCTTTACTGGACCGACTCACTCTATAACGAAATCAATGATCTGGAGTCGTTGTTCGTTTCCGCTTTTGACGGTAGCAAGTGGGTCAGCTTGGGACAAACCCCGAGTGGGTCAAAATGCAATGGCGACCATTCGGGACATGTTAAGTCGGGCCAGCTTATAACTATATCGGGTTCGGCACCGTCAAGAAGCACAATGCCGGCATCGCGCACAACGTTCAATTCGGCGGCTACTCCGCATGTTCTGGCAAGCAGCGGTGGTGTTGTTGTAACATTCGGAACATCGGCCTATGCATTGAACCCGCTACCCATCGAACTCTACTCGTTCGATGCATCGGTTACACCTAACAACGACGTAAGACTCAACTGGAGCACAGCATCGGAGCACAACAACGCTTACTTCACCATTGAGCACATGTTCGATGGCAAGTCGGAGATTGTTGATACC
>JAGCFC010000155.1 GCA_017650325.1 Salinivirgaceae bacterium
CGGAATTTGCGCGCAAATTCGTTTATGCACAACCCCAAATACTGTATTTCCCAAATAGTTTTCTGCGACATAAAATTCTTTTTATCGATGCAGAGATAGCTTTTTTTAGGCAGATATGCAAATCGCGTTTGCTTTTTGCTTTCAATCAGTCAGTTAATCCCTCAATCCTTCAATCCTTCCGTCAATATCTTCACGGCCTGTAATGCGACGCGTTCAGCACCATTTGGTAGTCGTTCTCGCGCATCAGTTGCTGAATGGTGACTTGTGAGTTATGTTTTAGGTACGATTTAATAATCTGATATCCAATCCATTGACCGACGCCACCAGGCGATTTTTGTGAGAAAGAAGCTGTGAATGGTGCAGGTGACACCATTCGGGTTATTTCCTTCATCGATGTGCTGAAAAGCGCGTCTTTTTCGACCATCGAGAGCCACATTGGCTGTTCGTTGCGGTGGCACCAGTCGAGCTGCTGCCGGGTGTAGCCCCATTTCAGCGTGTCGGGAGCGTTGGGTAGCAGAGCATCGAGCAGAACGTGAATCTTGCCATAGTAGAGCATCTGCGAAATCATATTATCGTCTTTTGGCGCATACTCAAATTCCGTCAGACACAAGGCCATTACGGCGTCGGTGGCAACTTTTTGCGGGTGCATATTGCGTTGCTGATAGACCGGAGTGCGCAGCATTTGGTAGTATTTGTGATTGACACCCAGATACTTGTCAAGGCTGATGCTGATTACGCCCGAGTCGGCCACAATGTTTTGGTTGAAGCCCGACAGGTGGGTGTAGATTTTCGGCAGTTCAATTTCGGGGAAGAGCACAGCCATTCGCGCCCACGCTTCCGACAGCTCTTTTTGGCAGCTCAAATTTCCGGTGCCGAAGATGCGGCTCACTTCGCGGTACGAGCCGCGGATGTCGGGGTCGGTCAGGAACGATGCCAGTTTGCGGTCGTAGTTCAGCTGATTGGTGCCGCCAATGCAGATAACTCGCTGATTGTAAAGGTCGAAGAATTGGCCGTATTTTGCTTCCATTTGCGGAACATACTGCCAGATGCTATCGGCAGGAATGGCAAATAAATCCTGCTCAAACCGCTGAATCTCAATGTCTTTGTAAGTGCCGCTGATGTCGATGCTCTTGCTGCCGCAGGCGGTTGCCAAAAGTCCGATTGCTAATATCTTGATAATGTTTCTCATAGCGGCTGTTATTTGTAAAAATTCATTTCGTCAATGTATTCCCAAGCCTTTTCGGGCACGAAAAACCTCACATCCTTGCCGCTGCCAATGCTCTGACGGATGAAACTTGATGAGATGTCGATTTGCGGCGCGTCAATCAGTTGCACGTGCGGGTGTTGGTGAAATTCGGTTTTTGGGCAGTTCGGACGCGGGTAAACCATTATCCGATAGTTATTTAGCAGCAACTCGTAGTTCTTCCACTTGTGCAGTGTGGCTAAGTTGTCCTCGCCCATAATCAGCGTGAACTCGTGGTTGGGGTGCTGTTCGCCAAGGTAGGCAAGCGTGTCGATTGTGTACGACGGTTTCGGCATTCGGAACTCCACATCGCAGGCGCGGAACTTCGGAAAATCGCGCAAAGCAAGGTTCACAAGGTGCAGACGTTGGTAGTCGTCGAGCAGTTGGGCGCGCTGTTTCAGCGGGTTTTGCGGGCTAACAACAAACCAAACGGCCTCAAGCCCGGTGTATTCCACAATGTAGTTGGCCAGAGCCAGATGCCCGATGTGGACCGGATTGAACGAACCGAAGTATAGCCCGACTTTCATTGTCTCAACTGTTCAGGAATTCGGTCACTTTGCTGTAGGCCTCGTTGCAGGCGGTTTCGAGCACGTCGTTCACAATGGTGATGTCGAACTGATTGGCATACGAAATCTCCTCTTCGGCTTTGGCCACGCGGCGCTCAATCTCCTCCGGTGCGTCAGTGGCGCGGCCAACAAGGCGGCGGCGCAACTCCCCAACCGACGGCGGCATAACAAAAACCGACAGTGCGCGGTTGCCGAATTTCTTTTTCAGATTGATGCCACCCTTCACGTCGACGTCGAAGAGTACGTGGTTACCTTTGCTCCAGATGCGTGTCAGCTCGCTTTTCAGCGTGCCGTAGTAGCGGCCGGCGTAAACCTCTTCCCACTCCACAAAATCGTCATTATCAATGCGTTTCTTAAATTCTTCGGCAGTCAGGAAATAGTAGTCCACACCGTTTTGCTCTGTTCCGCGGGGTGCGCGGCTGCAAGCCGATACCGAGAACTCCATTTTCAAACCTTTCGATAGCAAGTGCTTTACAATGGTTGTCTTGCCCGAACCAGATGGTGCCGAAAAAATCACAATCTTTCCCTCATTCATAACTTATTCATTTTATGCGTTCTGTCTTTTTTATCTCTAACCAAACTAATCCTAAATAATCCAAAATTTCTTTTCAGTTCGGGTTCGTTTGGTTAGAGCCTAAAACGCCGTTCGGCGTTTCCGTGTTTTTCGTGTGTTCCGTAGTTAAATTACAGTACATTAAGTGATTGCTCCTTGATTTTCTCCAATTCGTCCTTCATGCAAACCACAAGTTTCTGCATTTCAGAGTCGTTGGCTTTCGAGCCTAAAGTATTGATTTCGCGGCCTATTTCCTGTGCAATGAAGCCCAGCTGACGTCCTGCAGCCTCCTCGTTCATTGTGTCGAGGAAATACTTGCAGTGGTTGGCCAGACGCACTTTCTCCTCGTTGATGTCGAGTTTTTCGATGTAGAAAATCATTTCCTGCTCAAGGCGGTCGCGGTTGATGTTCTCGAGTTTGATGAACTCCTCAAGGTCGCCTTTGATGCGCTCTTTTATGCGGTCGATGCGCGGGCGCTCGTACTGTGGCACTTGTGCTAAATAGTTCTGAATGTTGCAGATGCGGGTTGAAAGGTCCTTTGCCAGAGCCACACCTTCCTGCTTGCGGAAAGCCACAAGTTGGTCGGCGGCTTCTTCCACTGTCTTGATAATCAGCGCCCAATCGTTATCGTCGAGTTCATCGCGGCCAGTTTTCATTGCATCGGGCAGGCGGATGATGGTCGACAGCAGTTCGGGACCGGTCTGGATGCCTAATTCTGAAGCTATCTTGCTCAATTGCTGATAGTAAGCCTTCACCACATCGGTGTTGATTTCGGCAGCGGCGTCAACGTTGTTCACTTCGGTGTAGATTGAAATGTCAACTTTTCCGCGTATCAGTTTGTTAGACAATATGTTCCGAATCTCCATCTCTTTTTCGCGATAGTCGTTCGGAATGCGGCTTGTCAGGTCGAACTGCTTGCTGTTCAGGCTTTTGACTTCAACCGTTAGTTTTTGATTTTTGATTTCGCAGGTTGCTTTTCCGAAACCTGTCATTGATAGTAGCATATCGTTGATATTTAAATTGTTACTTTGTTATCTTGATAAAAGCTTGATGCCTCGCGCCATAATCGCCAAATCGTTCCGCAGTTGGTAGTCTTTGGCGTAGAAAAGGTCGGTTTTTTCGCACTGTTCGGCGGTTGCGCTGTCGCCATACTGGATGAGCGCAAGGTTCAGCACACCGCTTTTGATTTTTGGCAGCACAGGATTGGTGCTTTGCCCCGAAAATCCAACCCACGTGCGTCGGCCTGCCAAAACGCTGAAAATGTTGCGGTAAAGCCGTCCAGGGTGGCCGCAGATGAACCACAGCACTGGCGATACAGCCAGCAGCACCACAGCCGACAAAATGTCGAACGTACGTTTGTTGCGAACGTTCTGCGGCTTCACTATTGTGTTGAAATTCACTGTGTAAAGGTCGCCAGCAGTGTCGATTGAGTTGCTGCCGATAATTGACAGACTTTCGGGCGGCGCAATCTTGAAATGCACTTCGTTGCCGTCCAATTGAAGCATTTGCCCGATAATCTGCTGCGCAGTCATGTCGGCAGAGCAGAAAATCAGTTCATCTATCTTGTTGATTTTCACAATTTCAGATATTTGGCTGATGTCGCCGATTGCCTTGCGGTCGGTTTGTCCGTCGGGGTTGATGAACCCTGCATACTGGTATTTGAGCGACGATTGGTTCAGCACTTCCACAACGCGGTCGGCTTCGGCCTGCGTGCCCACAACGGCAATGTGCGATTTGCGCCCCATATCGAACTGAAATCTTGACGGCCAAATAGCGCCAATCAGCAGTCGGAACGCATTGATTGCCAATAGGCTGAATCCAGTTCCGAACATTATCATCGCACGCGAGAAACGCATGTTTTCGGGCAGTAGGGCATAGCCAATTAGGATGACGAGCGTTCCAGCCACAATTCCGCGCGCGACGGAAAGCGGTTTCGCCTTGTTCTCATATCCGCCTGAATAAAAGATTGATAGCGCCCAAATCAGAACATAGATAGGCGCCACAATTGTGAAAAATTCAGTAGGAAAGGTGCGCCCTTCAAAAATGTACGCCGACCATTTTGTGCCCAGCATCGCCATTCCACCGTACATTATCGCCACATCAGCAAGCGGCAGCGCTATGCGTTGCAGGAATCGGCTCACAATGGCCAGAAAGGCGCGGAAATAAATGGCACAATTGATTAGGAATGAGAATGTTGCAGCGTTGCGCGCACTCAAGTTCTTCTGTGCGAAAATCGACATTGCGTTGTAGAACATCCGCACGTAGTTCACGCTGCCTTTTTTGGTGCTCTCGCCCTTGTAGTGGATAATGCGCGTTTCGGGGAAGTAGTAGTTCTTGTAACCGCCCTTTATAATCCTGTACGACAGGTCGATATCCTCGCCGTACATAAAAAAATCTTCGTCGAGCAGGCCCACCTTGTCGAGCGTTGTGCGGCGCAGAAGCATAAAGGCGCCAGCCAGCACGTCCACTTCGTTCACGGCGTCCTTGTCCAGGTGCCCCATATAGTATTGGTTGAACCGCCGCGACTTCGGGAACAGGCTCGACAGCCCGAAAATCTTGTAGAACGCCACCATTGGCGACGGGAATCCGCGCTTGCTTTCAGGCAGATAGTTGCCCTTGCCGTCAATCATCTTCACGCCCAGGCCGCCCGCGTCGGGGTGCGCGTCCATAAAGGCCAGCGTTTTGCTGAAGGTGTCTTCTTCAATCA
>JAGCFC010000002.1 GCA_017650325.1 Salinivirgaceae bacterium
ACAATCAGTTTGCGCGGATTGTCGGTAATCTCGTCGCTCCATTTCACAAAGTGGTAGCCTGCGTTTGGTGTTGCCACAATTGTGATTTCGGTTCCGTCGGCAAAATCGCCGCCGCCGGCTACAACGCCCCATTCAACATTGTTGGCGGTCAGGGTAACCGTAAACTTCTCGTCTTTGTCTTTTTTGCAGCCGGCTAACAGTACCGCTGCGCCAAGCATCATGATGCTTGTGATTTTTAATAAATTTTTCATATCAGTTAATTTTTATGGATTCCTTTGGTTAAAATTCTTCCGCCACCAGCATTGGAATCCGTCAATGCCAGCACGGAATATGTTTTGTATAGATATTTGCCGCTGAATGTGTTGTTGCAAACGCACAAAAGGCGGCACAAGCATATAGCCCGCGTCGCCTTCATAAGTCGCTTCCCGATAGTGTAAACAATTACCTGCCCAAAATTGGAATTCCAAATACGGGTGGGGGGGGGTAAATATTTGATTGTCAGAAATATAAATCATTAATAATCGTTTGTTTA
Organism: Salinivirgaceae bacterium; assembly: GCA_017650325.1. GTDB lineage: Bacteria > Bacteroidota > Bacteroidia > Bacteroidales > SZUA-534 > RUG13583. Next base: position 533 of record JAGCFC010000002.1, read on the forward strand.
TTTCACAATCGTTATTTTATACGCAAATATAACAGGTTATGTTGTTTTACCTTTGTTATTATTTGTTCTACAAAGTAAAACAAGTTTTAGCAAAGTTGCAATAGTTTGTCAGTCAGACATCTTTTTAATCAAGAAAGGGCCTAACTCCAGCAGACCGTCTTTGTCGGGTTCGAGTTTTTTCCAAGGCGATACTTTCTCACCGAAAACTTCGGCATCCTCGTGCGAGTCGTAGTAGTAGGCGCCGTTCACAGCCTTCCACTCATAGCCGTCGCCGGATTCCATCATGCCGTCGACAAGGGTAATCTCGCCATTGGCAACAGCCTGGTCAATCTCTTTTTGGCTCACGTACGTTGGCAGCGGCATGTAGGTTTTTACCTTATGGTCGTCGGTGAACTCAATAATGGAGTCGAACGTGCAGTCGAGCGTTTCCCACACCTCTTTGTCGTCCATTTGTTTGGCGGCCTTGCGGAGGTGACAGTAGGCAGCCACCTCTTTGCGTGTGAACATGCCAAATTTCTCACCTACAAACGACATTGCCTTCACAATCGAGTACCGGCCCACAATGTCCTTCATTTTCAGGTCGTCGGCTGTTGGCTCGATATCGCCAATGTCGGGGGCTTTGGTAATGGTTCCTTCGGCAACTTTCTTTAGGCCAATGGCAAAATTGTCGAGCGAAAATGTCAGATTGCCATCTATAATCTCCATTGTCTCAGCCCGTTTCAGATTAGTTGTTTCGAAAAAGCCGTTCAGCGAGAAGTGGTATCGGCATGAGCTGGTCTGCTTCCATGTGCTTTCAATCTGCTGGCCTGAGGCCGGGTCTTTCATTACGAGGCGGTGGTCCTCAAAAAATTCAAAAGAGAGTTGGCTGTAGTCGTGTCCGTCATCGGCCTTGAACTCTTCGGCAGGAATGTGAGCAAGGTCGTTCGACCAGTAATTCACCACAAAGTCGACCTTCCATGTTCCGACAATAAACTCCATTCCCCACTTTAAATCTTGTTCGTCGAGTTTCATGTGTAATGTTGTTTTATAGGTTATTAAATAAAAAAAAGCATCGTTGGGGAGCTAAACCGCAACGATGCTTTAAATCAGTCTAAATTGTTCTTACACAAATTATTGTGCGCCATAACCTTTGACAGCGCCGAAGAGTTTCATCAGGTTGTCAGAGTAAGGATATTTGTTGGCGTACATCGAGACTTTCGATTGGATTGAACCAACTTGGTTCATACCCATAGCCGAACGGAACTGGTTGGCAGGAGAGTTCGGGTTGTAGTCAGTCGACTCGGTGTAAGAAGCTGAAAGGAAGCCAGCAAGGAATTTGTCATCGAGCATGCCTTTGAAAGCGGCAGGATTCGACAGCGATACGTTTTTAACGCAGCTCTCGATGCCTTGAACATCCTCGAAATCCTCGAATGCCTCATCGTCAACTTTCAGGTATTTAACCGACGGGCTAACAGTGTAGCTAACGTCACCCTTCTTGTTGAGGAAGAACATGTTCTCGTTGAGAGTAACTTTCTGCTCGCCCGGGCGGTTGTTCTGGCTGTTGTCGAATGCCGACATAATGCTCAAGCCGATAATGTTGTGGCTGATGTTGGCATCTACCTTGCTCAAAGCGCGAACGCCGTAACCCATGTCGCCGAAGTCTTTAGTGCGGCTCCATGTGAAGAGAACGGTGTTGTACTCGAAGTTCAGACGAGTGTCGAAAGCCTTGGCGCTGCGGCACGATACGTTGCAAGCCATCATACGGCTGTTGATAATCAGGTTGTTCTTAATGTTGACAACACCTCTCAAGTGGTTGATGTTGATAGCGTAGAACGAGCTGTTCAGAATCAAGCAGTTGGTGATGGTGAAATCGCCAGTGGTGTTACCATAGATGGCATATTTCTTCAACGAAGCGAAAGGATAGTTTCCTTTGGTAGGAGGCTCAAGCCAGTAACCAGTTGAAACGCCCTCGGGTTGACCCTCTTTCGGGTGGTATGCGTTCACCTCGCTGTGGTCGATAAAGAAGCCGTCGAATACGGTTTTGCCTTTGTCGTCGGTAAGAGTGAACTCAACAGTACCGTTTTTCGGAGGAGTTGCGTTCTGCTCCATTTTCGGCCTGATGATAGATTGGTTCTTCTTGTAATCGCGAGTTTTGAAGTCGGCAGAATAGCCACCATAAAGCTCAACGGCTTTGGTGATTTCGATATGGCCTACACCAGCCTTGCCGCCATAAACACCGGCAGCAACATTGATTCTGTCGCCAGGAGCGGCCTTGTCAAGGGCGCCATAAATGGTTTTTAACGGAGCATCCGGAGTTGTTCCTTCATTGCTTTTTGCTCCCGCTGGCGATACGTACCAGGTGGTGGCAAATGCCGGCACTCCCATGGCTACTGCCATGCACAATGCCATAACTTTTTTCATTTTCATTTTTAAATAATTTAAATTGTTTAATTAATCGAATCCCCACTCTTAGAGTGAAAATTTATGCAATAGTAAGATTTATGTAGAATTTAGCAATAGTTATTTATGCACACATTGGGTAAATTGCTGATAACTAAAAAGAAAAAAATACATAAAAGAATCATAACGAAACCTGCTCAAAAAGGCACTATTTTAACATATTTGCCAGATATTCAAGATTATCGAATATGCTGCCACCTTCTACTAAGCCGTAGCCAACCACCACGTACACATCGGATGCGTCCTTGTAATCGGCGTCTTTGAAAGTTACTTTCTCAAATTTGAAGTTCTTTGCGAAATTCTCGGCACTGTAAACCGTTGCGCCAAAATCGGCCCCGACTTTGGTGAACGAGCAGTTCTTCATTGTCATGGCGCACGATTCACCAATAAACAGTGCGCAGTCTTGTCCATAAGGCGGCTCCAGACCGGCGCCGGTGATAAAGCAGTGCTCCATAATCGAATTCTTGTCGGCGGTTTCGATTTTGAAAACGTCCCAATGGCCGGCTACATCATTGTCGCCTTGGAACGAAATCGGGTCGCTGGCAGTGCCAACAGCCTTGAACAGCACGTCTTTGCCAATGACAACCTTCGTCTCAAGACCCATAAGAATCTTCACACCCGGCTCAATGGTAATTTTCGCCTTGCCGCCGGCTTCGATACCTTCGGTGAATAGGTAGGGCACCGTCATTTTGCGGAAAACATATTCGCCGTCGCCGAAATCCTTGCTGCGGCTCCAGATATAGTTCTCGCCGTTGTTAAAGAAGTCGTTCTTATCGCCTAATGCGTTCAAATTCAGATTGTTATCGAACAGAATCGGCGATTGTTTGCAGTTTTTGAAAATGCAGTCCTCAATTTTGGTAACGCAGCCCTCCTCCCAAACATCGAGGCCATTGCCTTCGGAGCCGTCAATGGTGCACGATTCCATTGATAATGAGCCCTTTCTGACGCTTACAACACAGCCGCTGCCGCCGTTTTTAAGTGTCGCATACTTCCAATTGTTGGCGGTGCTGGTGGTGTTGAGTTCGATTCCGTGCCAGCTGCCGGTGTCGATATCATCGGTCTTACCGACGAATACAACCGGATTCGGGGCGGTTCCGGTAATGTTCAGTGTGGCATTGTCGGCAACCGTAATGTTGCCCATAAGGTTTGCAAATTTGATAGTCACGCCCGGCTCAATGCTCACAGTGGCGCTGCCGCCGATTGTGAGGCGGTCATAGACAATATAGTCAACAGCCAGTCCGCGGTCTTCAAGCGTAATGCTCTCGCTGATTGTTCCCGAAAGACTGATTGCCAGCGAATCGGGATTTACAATGTCCTCCTCGTCATCGCCACCGTTGTTGGGGCGCTCGCCAATACCGAAAATGGCCATCAGAACCATGTTTTTAGTAACGGTGATCTTGCGTGGGTTTTTCCGTTTTCCGTCGGCCCAAAAGGCAAAATGGTAGCCGGGTTTCGGTTCCGCTACAAGCGTGGCCTCCGAACCTTCGCGGAAGTTGCCGTCGCCGGTCACAATGCCCATGGCTTCGTTGTTCGAGCCAGCTATAATGGTATAAATGTCGCTTTTGTCGGCGCAACTTGTAAACGCAAAAACTGCGCTGATTATCAAAATAGTCGATTTTCTAAAAAGTCCTTTCATGTCATTCGGTTTTTATGGTTTCTCTGCTTTCCCGCTTTCGCGAAAGCGATAGCAAAAATAGTTTTTTTCGGATTGCGGCGTTGCATTATTTTTCTCCCACCATCATCGGACAGTTATTCATAATCCCCACATTGTAGGTTTTACAGACAATGGTATCCTCGTAAATCTCCAGACTAGCCATTTGCGCTTTCCGCGAATCGAGGAAGTGCAGGTCGAAAACAAAGTTGCAGTTTCTTAAATCAGCAATTTGAGAAAAAACTGAAAAAGCAATAACCAGACGACACTAAACCTATCAATAAAAAAAGAAGGCCCGGCGCCACAGCACCGAGCCTTCTCAATTATCTCAACTTTAAACTTGTTAAACAGCGCAGCGTTTAAACCCGTTCAACCTTAAACTATTACCAACACCTAACACCCAACACCTAACACCCAACATCATTTCACTACATCTCCGAATACCTCTTATAACGCTCCTCAGCATCGGCGCTGCCTTGCTCGAAGAGTTTTTCGGCATTTTCGGGGAAGCTGCGGGTGAGCGAGTTGTAGCGAACCTCGCCGGCCAGGAACTCCTTGTATGGCATTGTGGGCGCTTTCGAGTCGAGTTGGAACGGGTGCTCGCGGCGCGGGTCGTAGCGGTAGAGCAACCAGTAGCCGCTCTCAACGGCACGTTTCATCTCCTCCTGAACGCGGTGCATACCAATGCAGATTCCGTGCGATGCGCAAGGCGTGTAGGCAATCACCACCGACGGACCGTCATATTCTTCGGCTTCCTTCACGGCCTTAATCAACTGTGCGGGGTCGGCGCCCATTGCCACTTGTGCCACATACACGTTGCCGTAGGTCATCATTATGGCGCCAAGGTCCTTCTTGCGGCTCTTCTTGCCCGATGCGGCGAATTTTGCCACCGCACCCATCGGCGTTGCCTTGCTGCTCTGGCCGCCTGTATTTGAGTAAATCTCTGTATCGATGATAAATACGTTGATATTTTCGCCGCCGGCCACCACGTGGTCCAGACCGCCGAAGCCAATGTCGTATGCCCAGCCGTCGCCACCGAACATCCAGAAGGTCTTTTTCGACAAGATGTCTTTCGATGCCAGAATATCAGTCGATTTCTCGCCGCCGGCCTTTTGAAGCTCGTCAATCAGCAGGTCGGTCGATTGGAGCGATTTGTCGATGTCGTCGAACGTGTCGAGCCATTGCTGGCAGGCCGATTTCAGACTGTCGGAACCCGTTTGCGCCAGAGCCTCAACTTTCTCCTTCAGCAGTGCGCGGCGCTGTTTAACCGACAGATACATTCCCAAGCACAATTCGGCGTTGTTCTCGAAAAGGCTGTTTGTCCAGGCGGGACCGAAACCGCGGTGGTTCACCGTGTAGGGGATGCCGGGCATTGCCGAGCCCCACGCCTGCGAGCAACCGGTGGCGTTGGCCCAGAAGGCGCGGTCGCCGAAGAGTTGTGTGAGCAGTTTGGCGTATGGTGTCTCGCCGCAACCTGCGCAGGCTGCCGAGAATTCGAGCAGCGGCTGACGGAACTGGCTGCCTTTTATCGAGTATGGTTCAAAAATATCGCCTTTGGGCGCAAGCTTCAGGCCGTATTCGAAGCAATCTTTATCCTGTTGGCTGAACACTGCCGGCTGCATTTCGAGCGCGTTGGCCGGGCAGCACTGAACGCAGCTTCCGCAGCTTGTGCAGTCGAGAGCCGAAATGCTCAACGCGAAATGAAGTCCCATTGCTTTGGCTTTGCCGTTGGCCACGATGGTTTTGAAACCTTCGGGTGCGGCGGCTTTTTCAGCCTCGTCGAGCAGATATGGACGGATGACGGCGTGCGGGCAGACAAGCGAGCAGCGGTTGCACTGGATGCACTTGCCGGCGTTCCAGGCGGGCACCTTCACGGCAATTCCGCGCTTCTCGTAAGCGGTCAGGCCCATTTCGAGAGTTCCGTCGATGCAGTCGGCGAAAGCGCTCACAGGCAGGTCGTCGCCCTTTTGAGCGTTGATGGGCTCGAGCAGGTTGCGCACCACGGCCGGACGGTTGTCGGCAACAGCCTCAACTTCGTCTTTTGCATTGGCCCACGCAGCCGGAACGGCAATCTCGCGCACTCCGGCGGCACCCTTGTCGATGGCCGCAACGTTCTTGTTCACAACCTCTTCGCCTTTGGCAAAATAGGTCTTGCGTGCGGCGGCTTTCATTGCCTCGAGCGCAACGTCGGGCTTGATGATACCCGTGCAGGCGAAGAATGCAGCCTGAAGCACCGTGTTGGTATGGCTTCCAAGGCCGATGTTCATTGCAATGTCGGTGGCGTCAATCACGCAGAAGCGGATTTTCTTCAGCGCCAGCGCGCGTTTGACGTTGGCCGGAAGCCACGACTCAAGTTCGGCGTCGGTTTTGGTGCAGTTGAGCAGGAATGTGCCGCCCTGTTTCACTTCCGAAACAATATCGTATTTGTCGATGTAACTCTGATTGTGGCAGGCTACAAAATCGGCGCTTTTCACGTAGTACGAGCTCTCGACGGGATTTTTGCCGAAGCGCAGGTGCGATTTCGTCACACCGAACGACTTTTTGGCGTCGTACTCAAAGTAG
>JAGCFC010000156.1 GCA_017650325.1 Salinivirgaceae bacterium
AATTTGGGCAAAGCGTTTTTGAAACTTAAAAATCTTGATAATGAATAGTTTGAAATCAATTATCACAATCGCCACTTTAACTTCGGCAACGCTGGCTTTCGGCCAAAAAGATGTTGAAAACAGCTATTTTGTAACACCCGTTCAAGGTGAAATGACTGTCGACGGACACCAGGTATTTTATTCATTGCCTGCAAATTCATTAACTGTCAGTTTTAAAATTGAGAAGACTGTGAAAGCCAAAGGTCCGTATGCACAGTATGCCGATAAATATTTGAACATTACAAATGGTGTAATCGATGAATCAGCCACAATATATTCGGTTGAAAATGTGAAAGTTGAACGTCAGAGCCAACCCGACACAAGCCAACTCTACGCTATCAATTTCACCGGAATCGACAATCTGCCGATGATTCAATTGGATGATGACGGTACCATTCTGGCCTGCAATTGCCCGCGTATTGTGCAGGGCAGCAAGGCTGTCAAACCGCAAAACAGCGTTGAGCCTGACGCACAGCCTATCTCCTTTCTCGATATGGGCGTGAAGCCATTTATTATTGAAGAAGAGGAAGATGACAACGATGAGGATTCGGTTGAAGTGAAAAAGCCGAAAATGCAGCAGCCGATTGTCACTACAGAAGAGGAGAACGCCGCTGCGGCAGCTGATTTCATCCGTAAGATTCGCAAACGCCGCCTGAAACTTGTTGCGGGTATTGCCGAAGAGGCCAATAATGCTGATGGCAAGGCCATGAAACTGATGATTAGCGAACTTGACCGACTTGAAGCGGAATATTTAAGTCTTTTTGTAGGTAAAAGCGTCAAATGCACTTATACACAGGTTGTTACTGTTGTGCCTGATGGCGAATCGGCTACCGAACAAATCACACTTGGCTACTTCTCGAAACTGAGTGGGTTCAGTGCAAAACAAGACGCAAGACGTGGCGACTCCTATCCTATTGTAATGAAAATCAATACATTGGCAAGCTCTCCAAAAGTGTCGATAAAAGAGGTTGACACATCTTCGAAATCATCGTCGAACATTAAGTACGGATTGTACCATCGAATTCCTGGAACAGTTTCGTTATCAATTGATTGTGATGGGTTCTTGCACTTTGGCGGACAATTCTGCATAGCACAGAAAGGCGTTGTTGTGCCAATGCCGTCAGACTATCTTGCAAATCAGAAATACTCCATAGAGTTCGATGCTGAGACTGGCGCATTGAAAAGAATATCAGGGAATTAAATGATTGGTTAATCGTTGAATTTATATCGGACGCCATAATATGACGTCCCTACAGCGTCCATTTCGTAATAAAAAAACTGTGAAAATCCGTTCAATCGGTGTGATCTGTATCCTAATTAACTGTCAATGAAAACATTCCAACTCGACGGTTTGCAAAAACAACTTGCGCTTCTGGCGGGGCCAATCTTTATGGAAACCCTGCTGGTGATGACGCTTGGCGCGGTTGACACAATTATGCTTAGTCAGCATTCCGACAACAGCGTGGCCGCCGTTGGCATGGTCAATCAGTTGGTGAGTATGATTTTCCTTGTGTTCGAGGTTACGGCGCTAGGCACTTCTATCCTATGCTCGCAATACATCGGCGCGAAACTATGGGACAAGGTTACGCAGACGGTTGGCGTGTCGCTTGTGCTGAACGCAACATTCGGCGTGATTATCAGTTTGTTGATGTACTTCTTTGCCGAAAATATCCTGAATCTGATGGGCCTTCGGCCCGAACTTATGCCCGATGGACTGTCGTATATGCGGATTGTGGGCTCGTTTGCATTCGCGCAAGCAATATCGATGGCCGCATCGGCATCGCTGCGCAGCGCAAATAAGGCCGTCTATCCGATGATGGTGACGCTGGTGGTGAATATTTTCAATTTTCTGGGCAATTACACGCTCATTTTCGGCAAATTCGGTATGCCGGCCTTGGGTGTTGAAGGCGCCGCCATTTCGACGGCTGTGAGCCGCACAATTGCAATGTTTGCCCTGCTCTATTTCCTTCGAAAGAAACACGTGCACCGCTTCCCGCGCGAGCTGTTCCGCCCCTTCCCATTTGTCGAGCTCAAAAAGCTGCTGCACATCGGTATTCCGTCGGCTGGCGAGCAGATGTCGTACAGCCTTTCGATGGTGGTTATCACCTATTTCATCAATATGATTAGCAACGAGGCTCTGGCCGCCCGCACCTACTGTATGAACATCATAATGTTCGTCTATCTGTTTTCGGTTTCGGTGGGCCAAAGCGGCGCAATCACCATTGGCCACCTTGTGGGCGACCGCAGGCCCCGTGCGGCGTTTGTGTTCGGCAAGCTGGTGATGAAGATAGCCGTTATCACATCGATTGTGATGTCGCTGATATTCGCGGTCAGCGGCAAGTTCATCTTCCATTTCCTGACTGATAATCCGGAAATTATCGGTATGGGTGTTGTCATTCTCTGGATTGATGTGGTGCTTGAATTCGGCCGCGCTGTGAACGTGTTTGCCGTGAATGCGCTGCGTTCGGCTGGCGACATCTATTTTCCCGTGCTGCTGGGCATTGGCGTTATGTGGACGGTTTCTGTCGGCTTGAGCTACCTGTTCGGCATCGGCTTTGGCTGGGGCCTGATTGGTATGTGGGTTGCTTTCGTGCTCGACGAGAATATTCGCGCCACGGTGTTCATCAAGCGCTGGTGGGGAATGAAATGGACTACCAAAAGCTTCGTTAAATAAACACAGAGAGCGCAGAGGTTACGGAGGTCACAGAGGAACGTAGCACAGAGATTATTAGGGCATCTGCGTTTGATTGACAATATTTTACGCCATAAAAAACGTAGAGACGCCATAATGTGACATCTCTACAATAATTTGAATATCAGTTGTTTACCAAAATATTAATTCACCACTACCCGTTTCGCCGTGTTGCCGGTTTTTACAATGTAAACGCCTGTGCCATTGACGGTTATTTCGGTGCGGATGCGATTCGTTGCGTCCTTGCAAATCAATGCGCCCATTGCATTGTAAACCAATATTTCGTCGGTGGCGTTTTCAACCACAATGGTACGGCCGTAGGCGTAGATTGTTACACCAGACATTGCCTCGTCAGCAATGCCTACGTGCTTGATTTTCTGGCCCCACAGAACAGTGCCTTCGGGGTGTACCCATTTATCGCTCCATAATTCAGGTTTCCCATTAGCCTCGCATCTATATGTCGCTTGGGAGCCGTCGCGGAAAGCTTCATCGCCAATATAAATAACTGATTTCGGGATGTTTACTTCCGTCAGATTGAAGCAGTTGGCAAACGCCAGACTATAAATCTTGTTTACCGAACTTGAAATGGTAACAGACTTTAAATCAGCACATTCGAAGAATGACATGAAGCCAATGGTTTGAACTTTCGGGTCAATTTCAACATCGCCTCCGTTGCCAATATAAGCCGTTAGAATGATTTTTGATGTGTCGGAATAGACAAAGTCGCCTTCGATATGGCCGTTGACAGTAAGCGCTCCCCATGGTTTGCCGCTTGCCTGCCCCGAATACTCAACGTTTTTGACATATTGGAAAGCGTTTTCGCGGATGTCCGACGCTTGACCAGGCACTTTTATTGTCTTTATCTGGAAACAGCAGCTGAAAGCGTTTTTGCCAATGAATGTAATCGGACCGCTAATTGTTATATCACTCATACTCCGGCAGCTGCTGAACGCCTCCGCGCCAATCGATTTTACAGAGTTGCCGATAAACACCGTCTGCAAATTGGTACAATTGGCAAACGCTTTATCGCCAATGCTTGTAACTGAATTGCTTATGTTCACCGATTCCAATGTTGAGCAATTTGCGAACGCACCCTCAGCAATGCTTGTAACCTCGTACAAATTGCCATTGATTGTTGTTGTTTTGGGGATAGTGAGCGTTGCAGGCACTGTGCCGTTATAGCTGGTTATAGTGGCGGCATTGCTGGCCGGCAAAACTTCGTACACGAATCCTGCATTATTCTCATTCCCGTTTCCTCCGCCGTTTATGCGGCCGTATTCAATGTCATCAATCGTAAGATTACAACCTTCGAACGTATTATCAACATAATCTATGTTGGACGATAATGAAATAATTTCCGAAAGATTGGAGCAACCATCGAAAGCCCATCCCCAAATAAGGTTTACGCTTTCAGGGATTGTTATCGATTGAAGATTGTCACATCCCGCAAAGGCCATCCAGTTAATGGTTTCAACGCCATCGGGTATTTCGTATGTTGTTTCGGTTTTGCCTGCCGGATAACAGATAAGTGTTTTCATATCTTTGCTGAACAACACACCATCCACCGAAGTGAAACACGGGTTGTTGCTATTCACATCTATATAATTCAGTTTGTCGTCTTTAGCGAACGCATAGTAGATGCTATTAACAGAACTTGGAATATAGACGTATTCCAAATTGTCGCAATCCATAAATGCGGCCTCATCAATAGTTTCAACACCTTCGGAGATGTAAACCCATGTTATGTTGTCGTTGTCGCTGAAAACATTTTTGCCAATGACAGTAACACCTTCGGGTATAACCACATCGCCGCCTTCGCCGTTATACCATACAAGCTTGTCCCCGTCTAATACGAATTCAGCAACAACCTCCTCAGCGCCGTATGGTTCGCCTGCAATTGTGCCTGGGTAAACAAGTTTCTTGACACCATAGAAAGCGTTATTAGCGATAGAAGAAGCATTGGGCAAGGTTATTGTAAGATTGCTACAGCCATAGAACGTACCATCGTAAATGCAATCAACATATTCGGGAATGTTAACCGATTTTAGGTTGCTGCAATTGCTAAACGCCCAACCGCCAATGAAGTGAACATCTTCAGGTATGGTTATCGATTCCAGATTGTCGCAACCATGGAATGCGTTCCATCCAATTTCTGTTACCGTCTTCGGTATTTCGTATGTTGTTCCGGTTTTGCCTGCAGGGTAATTAATAATTTTAGTTATGTTTTTATCGAACAGCACACCATCTATGGATGTGTAGCTATTGTTACCGCTTTCCACATTTATTGCCGACAGGTTGCTGCAGCCGTAAAACGCATCGTAGTCGTATGGGCCGAGCTTTGTAACCGAACTCGGAATGGTTACTGTTGTCAAGCCGTCGCATTCGGCAAAAGCCCAATCGCCAATGGTTTCAAGCGAATTTGGAAAGGTTACCGAAGAAATATCGTCACGGTTGCGGAACACTTCGTTGTCAATAGCGGCAACGCCATCGGGAATAACCACATCTCCGCCTTGGCCATTATATTTTTCAAGAGTTTTTTCATCAGACGATAATTGAAATTCGGCAACAGCCTCTACTGCTCCGTATGTTTCGCCTGCTTTTGTGCCGGCGTAAACAACCCTTTGAACATCCGAAAACGCATCATCACCAATGTATTCAACCGAGCTTGGAATAAAGAGCGATGCCAGGCTTTCGCAACCAGAGAATGCATTTAAACCGATGTCTGTAACTCCTTCGGGAATATTAACAGATTTTAAGTTAGTACAATCATAAAACGCCTCTCTATTAATTTCTCTAACATTTTCGGGTATGGTTACCGATTCCAGTTTGTCGCAACCCAAGAATGATCGAAAACCGATTTTAGTAACAGTCTCTGGTATCTCGTAAGTTGTTCCGTCTTTATCTGCCGGATAACATATAATCACTGTCTTGTTTTTATCGAACAGCACACCATCTATGGATGTGTAGCTATTGTTACCGCTTTCCACATTTATTGCCTCCAGATTACCGCAACCCGCGAATGTCTCACCACCTGTACTACCAATATTCTTAACCGAACTTGGAATGTTTACTGTTGTCAGGTTTTTGCAACCACTGAATGCAAACATCCAAATGCTTGTAACCTTGTATTTTTTTACGTCGTCCAACGTAATCACATCTGCTATGGAAAGGGTGCCAGAATATGGAGGGTCGTTGGATGTAACTTCCACTTCATAATCATTGTTGGCAACGTCGTTTTTAGTAACATGGTATTTTACGCCATTTTGCGTTATATATTCCACGTTATCGCAATTTAAGAACGCGCCATTACCAACAGTGTACGAGCATGGCATTGTTACTGTTGTCAGACTGCTGCAACTACCGAAGGCGTTTTCTCCGATGTTTGTAACCGATTCGGGGATGGTGATTGAGCCTAATTTGCTGCAAGCTGCAAACGAATAATTGCCGATGTTTGTAACTGATTCGGGGATGGTTATTGATGTAAGCTCCATGCAACCAAAGAACGCATAGTCGCTAATGCTTGTAACCGAATTGGGAATAGTTATCGATGTTATTTCGCAATAACCGAACGCGCCTGCGCCAATGCTTGTAACCGTATAAGATTTGCTGCCCATCGATACCAATTGGGGAATCACAACTTCGCCAGAATAAAATTGATTGTTGCCTTTTTCGTCTACTTCAACACAGTTGTCATACAATACTTTGTACCGTATTCCGTTGTCTGTTATATAGGTTGTGAGATTATTGCATGCAAGGAACGCGCTTGCGCCAATGCTTGTAACCGAGCTTGGGATGGTGATTGATGTCAGACAGATGCACCCCCCGAACGCAAAGGAGCCAATTGATGTTACCGACTCGGGAATGACGACTGATGTTAGGCCGCTGCAACCAAAGAACGCATAGTCGCTAATGCTTGTAACCGAATTGGGAATCGTTACTGATGATAGGTTGCTGCAATAAGCGAACGCTTCTTCGCCGATACTTGTAACAGAATTGGGAATGGTTACTGATGTCAGGCTACTGTTATCTTTGAACGCTTCTTTGCCGATACTTGTAACCGAATAAGTCATGCCGTTATTAGTTACACTATTAGGAATTGAAATATTGGTTAATCCGGAAGAATTATCAGCCCAATACACTTCTACAGTAGTGCTGCTTGTAGGATTGTAGTACAAATCACCACTTTTAAAATAAGCCCAAGTCTGAGAGGCAAACATTACGGCAACAAAAAGAGTAAACAGTTTTCTCATTATTGTTTGAATGTTAGTTGATAATCAAGGTTATATATGTACCAAACATATATTATGGTATGTCAAAGATAGTGATTTTTTTTAACCATGGTGCGGAAGAAGGAAAAAAGAGAGGAAGAAGAAAACTCACAATGCAATTGTATAACATTTCGCAACGTTTGAGAATCGTTATCGCAACGGTTTTCAAACATTTTCCTTTATTTTACACCAAATTTCGCGACAATGGCGGTTCAGAACATATTCGACACTGATTTGAAGTACCTCAAGGGGGTTGGTCCTCAGCGGGCAATTATACTTGCCGATGAGCTGGGGCTTAAAACCTTTGGCGATCTTATCTATTATTTCCCTTACCGCTACATCGACCGCACGCGCTTCTACTCTATCAATACCATAAATGAGGATTTGGGGCTGATTCAACTGAAAGGCCGGATAACAAAAACCGAACTTGTTGGCGAGGGTCGCAGCCAGCGCTTTGTGGCATGGTTTGCCGACGATACGGGCGCCATTCCTCTGGTGTGGTTCAAAGGCATTAAATGGATTAAAGAGCGGTTTATGATCAATGCCGAGTATGTGGTGTTCGGAAAGCCCACGGAGTTCAACCATCAGTTGAATATTGTGCACCCCGAGGTTGAAGAGATGAGCAAATATCAGGCAAAACCCGAATTCGCACTGCAGCCGCTCTACAACACATCGGAGAAGATGAAAAACAAGATGGTTACTACCAAGACCATCCATCAGCTGCAAATCAATCTGCATGAGGTGATTAAGAATGCAACCATTCTTGAGACTCTTCCCCGCCAGCTGCTCGAAAAATTGAATATGCCCAATCTGAAGACTTCTTTGCAGGATATCCATCTACCTAAGAATCAGCACGATTTGCAGAGGGCTCAGTTGCGTCTTAAATTCGAGGAGCTTTTTTATATTCAACTCAAGCTGCTGAGACTCAAAGGAATACGGTCGAGAGCCAATGGCGGGCATCGTTTTGAGGTTGTTGGCCAGTGTTTCAACAATTTCTACAACAACCATCTGCCCTTCAGCTTAACCAATGCGCAGAAACGGGTTTTGCGCGAAATACGTCAAGACACCAACACCGGTCTGCAGATGAACCGTCTGCTGCAGGGAGATGTTGGCAGCGGCAAGACGCTGGTGGCGCTGATGTCGATGCTGCTGGCTTTAGACAACGGATACCAGGCTTGCATTATGGCGCCAACAGAGATCCTGGCTCAGCAGCACTACAAATCGTTCTGCGATATGCTGGCCCCAATGGGCATTGATGTGGGCCTGCTCACCGGCTCAACAAAGCAGTCCACAAGGACGCAGCTGCTTGCCGATCTGGCCAGCGGTCAGCTGAAGATACTTGTGGGCACCCACGCTTTGATTGAGGACCGTGTGGTTTTCAGCAGTTTAGGTCTTGTGGTCATCGACGAGCAGCACCGTTTCGGAGTGGCGCAGAGGGCAAAGCTGTGGTCGAAAAACCAGATTCCGCCGCACGTTCTGGTAATGACGGCCACTCCCATTCCACGCACACTGGCAATGACGCTCTATGGCGACCTCGACGTGTCGGTCATCGACGAACTTCCGCCTGGCCGCAAGCCAATCAGAACGATGCACTACAACGATTCGCGGCGTCTTACCATGTTCGGGTTTCTGCGCGAGCAACTCAAACTTGGGCGGCAGGTATATATTGTCTATCCGCTTATCAGTGAGCCGGAAGCGTCGGACTTGAAATATCTCGAAGACGGGGTTGAAAGCATAACCCGAGCCTTCCCCGAATACGCCATCAGCGTTGTTCACGGACGTATGAAACCGTCGGAGAAAGAACAGTCGATGTCGTTCTTTTCGAAAGGCATATCACAGATAATGATTGCCACTACTGTGATTGAGGTTGGTGTTAACGTGCCCAATGCTTCGGTTATGGTGATCGAGAATGCCGAGCGTTTCGGTCTGAGCCAGTTGCACCAGTTGCGAGGCCGTGTCGGGCGCGGTGCCGATCAGTCGTACTGCATACTGATGACCGGCGACCGGCTTACCACCGAAGGCCGCAAGCGCATCCAGACAATGGTTGAGACTAACGATGGTTTTGAGATTGCCGAGGCCGATCTCAAACTGCGCGGCCCCGGCGATATTGAGGGCACACAGCAGAGTGGCGTCGCTATTGACTTAAAGATTGCCGATCTGGGCAAAGACAACCAGATTCTTATGCTAGCCCGCAACGAAGCCAGCCTGATACTCGAATCCGATCCTAATCTGAAACAACCCGAGCACGTCATTCTCGATTCGGAAATCAAACGCCGTTGGAAGTATGAGTTCGACTGGGGGCAGATTAGCTGAAGCTGGGTGTTGGGTGTTAGGTGTTGGGTGTCCTGTTGTTAACATCGGTTAAACAAAAAAATCGCATGACGGGAATTTGTATGGAAAATTTTTCCTATCATTGTAGCTATTGAGATAAAATTAAAGTCTTACAAATAAAACTAAAAAACTATGGGAAAATTTGTTGTTAAAGAAACAAAGACAGGCATTAAGTTCGACCTGAAAGCTGGTAACGGCGAAGTAATCGCAACATCAGAAGTGTACAACTCTGAATCGGCATGCATGAACGGCATAGCAAGTGTTAAAACAAACTGCGCAGCTAATGTTGAAGATCAGACAGTTGAGAATTTTGTACAGCAGAAACATCCAAAATACGAAATCTACACCGACAAGAGCGGCGAGTTCCGTTTCCGTCTGAAAGCTCGCAACGGCGAAATCATTGCCGTTTCTGAAGGCTACAAGGCTAAACCAAGCTGCCTCAATGGTATTGAAAGCGTTAAGAAGAACGCTCCTGATGCCGAAATTGTAAAAGAATAATTTTTTAACATTATTTGGAAACCTGTCAATGCCATGTTGACAGGTTTTTTTGTTTTATTACTTAAAGCAAAGGTTTAAGCAGTAAGACAGGAAAGAGTTCGTACTTTTTGAAGAAAGTTTTTTCCGTATTTATAGTTTTATAAATTTGTAGTTTGAAGTTTAACAAAGGATGGTTGTGTGGAGTTTTGGGCTATGCGCGTCAGAACCACGCTCCATCCTAAATTTTAAAGATTATGAAATTAAAATCAGTATTAAGAAGAGGTGCCTTGGCTACTCTTGGTTTGGGAATGTCAATTGCAATGACATCGTGCGAAGAACTTTTTAATTCGGAAACAGGCACTTTCGATACATCAGCGGCACTGAAAGAGGCGCTGAACATTGGAGCGCAGACTGCTGCAATCAAATTGGGTGAAGACGGCGGATATTTGAACGACGCTGCAGTAAAAATTGGCGTGCCGGATGAAGTTTCGACAGTTGTGGAGTTGGCTGGTACCGAGGCCGGACAGACAATTTTGACGCTTATCGGAGCCGAAGTGTTCAACGAAGGCGAACTGATTCAGCTGATGAACAAAGCCGCTGAAAAAGCTGCTCCCCAGTCGGCCGCAATATTTGCCGATGCAATTTTGGGAATGACAATTCAAGATGCCGATAACATCTTGTTTGGCGCTCAGAATGCGGCAACCGAATATTTGAGAGCCACCACCTATTCCGGTCTGACCGTGGTTTTCGGTGAGGTTGTAACCGGCGTTTTCGACCAGGTTTCGGTTGGTGGCAAAACGCTGAATGACGCATGGGCGGGATTCACACAGTACTACAATAAGGTTATCGATTTTAAAGAGAGACAGGATTTGAAGGCTTTGGCAGCCATGCTTGCATTGAAAGCCGTGAATGCCGAACTTTACCACAAGGTTGCCGCTATGGACCGCGTGAACACCAATTTGGGCGAATATGTAACCGGCAAAGCGCTCGACGGACTGTTTGTCAAGGTTGAAGAAAAAGAGAAAGGCATCCGCACCGACGTATCGCAGCGCACTAGCGACCTGTTGCGGAAAGTGTTTGGACAGTTGGATGAACAATAATCGATTGATATTTAACTGATTCCCGCTGACATGAGACTGTTATTGACAACAACACTTGCGGCTTTGGCGTTTTGCTCGTTTGGGCAAACCGAAATCAAGCTCTATCCTGTGAATGTCGAAACAACTAATAACGAGCAGGTTAGACTTGAAAAGGATGGCCGTGTGCGCTCGGTTTTCAATGTCAGCAATCCATCACTAACCGTTTTTCTGCCCGATGCCGATAAAGCCACTGGCACAGCCGTGATTCTCTGCGCTGGCGGCGGACTAATGGCGCATTCGTGGGGCACCGATGTGCTCGATATGGCCGAATGGCTGAATCAGCGGGGAATTGCCGCCATTGGGCTTAAATACCGTACTCGCACTTTCGGAGGAAAAAGACCGCAACTGGATGAAAAAGACCGCTTAAGTGTTACGATAACCGAATTCGACAAGCTGAATAAATCGAATACTAACCCCGACCAATCGGGTAACCCCGACCCTTCAATCGACAATGCTATCAACGATGCTTTGAGGGCTTTGGAAATAGTTGGTGAGCATGCTGCCGAATGGCATATCGACATGTCAAAAGTCGGGTTTCTGGGCTTTTCAGCAGGCGGCGGAGTGGCCATTGGCGCTGTTCTGCGAGCAACCACTCAGCCTAAAGCGGCATTTTTGGCCACCATTTACGGCCCGTCGCTGATTGATGTCGATGTGCCGAAAAACGCTCCTAAGTTGTTCATTGCCACACGCGGCGACCATCACAACGTGGCGGCCGGACTCGTGTCGCTCTACCTCGATTGGAAAAAGGCCGGAGCAAACGCCGAAATGCACATTTATGACGATGGTGCCGGTCCGTTTGGTCCCGACGATGTGGGCAACACCAGCGGCACATGGCGCGAGAGTTTCTATCGTTGGCTGACTTTCAACGGATTCTGAATACTAAACTAAAGTTTTACATAATAATTCCCATTGATTTATTGATGGGAATTTTTTTTTGCCTTATCCTATCCCCTTTTACAACTATCTTTTGTCACTTAACAACTAAATTTCTACCTTTACAAAAAACAAAAGGTTTTTGATATGAACATTCTAAAACAAACTCTTACAACCATTTTCGCGTTTTGCACGATAGCGGTTGAAGCACAAATCCAAAATCCAGTCAAATGGGACATTAGTAGTCAGAAACTAGCTGAGAATGAGTACCAAATTGT
This sequence comes from Salinivirgaceae bacterium, assembly GCA_017650325.1. GTDB lineage: Bacteria > Bacteroidota > Bacteroidia > Bacteroidales > SZUA-534 > RUG13583. The sequence goes on from JAGCFC010000156.1 coordinate 12,098, forward strand.
GTTTAAGGCAAAGATTGATGCTGGATGGCACATATTCTCGCAGTATCTGCCAAAGGGCAACTACTCGCTGCCTACAAGTTTCATATTCGACAACATAGTCGATGCAGAACTTGTTGACACTGTGAGAGAAATGTCGAAAGTGGTTGTTGAGAAAGACGAATATGCGGGAGTAATGGTTCGTTATTACTGCAATGAGGCCGTTTTTATTCAGAGTGTGAAGTCGAAAGGCTCCGCTCCTGTTATCAGCGGACGTGTTGAGTGTCAGGCTTGTTCCGATGAACAATGCGTGATGAACGAGCAGGATTTCAGACTCTCGTTGGTCGAAAGTTCTGAAGTCACTCCGGCTGGACATTCTGAAGTTATTGACAATCAGTCGCAAACAACCATATCAGAGGCGTCGGACAATGCTGTTATCCGTACCACCAACTCAAAATCGCTTTGGAAAGTGATTCTCGAGGCTATTCTTTGGGGCTTTGCCGCACTGCTCACGCCTTGCGTTTTTCCGATGGTGCCAATGACAGTGTCTTTTTTTTTGAAAAATGAGCAGAACAAAGGCCGCTCGCGCTCAATGGCGTCGGCTTTCGGGCTGTCGATTGTGGCGCTTTACACCATTCCAATCGCAATAATCATTATTGCCACCTATCTGATTGGCGGACAATCGGTTACGGCTGATATCTTCAACTGGCTATCGACACATTGGCTACCTAACGTGCTGTTTTTCATCATTTTTATGGTGTTTGCGGCATCCTTTTTGGGTGCGTTCGAGATTGTTCTGCCCAGCTCGCTAATTAACAAGGCCGACTCGAAATCGAACAATGGCGGACTTGTGGGCGTGCTTTTTATGGCTCTGACACTGGTATTGGTGTCGTTCTCGTGCACCGGTCCAATTGTTGGGACAATTCTTGTGAAATCGACGCAGGGCGACATTTGGGAGCCGATTATCACAATGCTTGCCTTTTCGGTGGCTTTTGCGCTGCCGTTCACTCTGCTAGCGTTCTTCCCTTCGTGGTTGACAAAACTCCCAAAATCAGGCAGTTGGCTCAACACAGTAAAGGTTACGCTTGGTTTTATTGAAATTGCGCTCGGTCTGAAATTTCTGAGCGTTGCCGACCAAACCTACCACTGGGGCATTTTGGACCGTGAGGTCTATCTAGCGATATGGATTGCCGATTTCGCCTTGTTGGCGCTGTTTCTGCTTGGAAAACTGCAGATTGGTGAGACCAAAAACGACCCGCCGAAAGTGTTTCGTCTGCTGTTGGGGCTACTCATATCAGCATTTACAATCTACCTGATTCCCGGAATGTGGGGCGCACCATTGAAGGCCCTTTCGGGATATCTGCCGCCGCAGACAACAATAGATTTCGACCTTTCGGCGAAAGCCGCAGCTGCCGCAGATGACTATGAATCAGCATTATGCGAGACTCCCAAATATGCCGATCTACTGCATTTGCCACACGGATTGCAAGGTTATTTCGATTATAATCAGGCACTTGAATGTGCCAAAGAGCAAGATAAGCCTCTGTTTATCGACTTCACTGGCCATGGCTGCGTCAACTGCCGCGAAATGGAGGCCCGCGTATGGTCGGATGCCGAAGTGCTCGACCGCCTGCGCAATGAGTATGTTGTTGTTGCTCTTTATGTTGATGACAAGACAACGCTACCCGAAAGCGAATGGGTGACTTCGGAATACGACGGAAAAGTGAAGAAAAGCATTGGCAAGGTGAACGCTGATTTTCAAATCAGCCGTTTCAAAATCAATGCCCAACCCTACTACTGTCTGCTCGACACCGACGGTAACCTGCTGGTTCCGCCAATGGGTTACAATCTGAATGTCAGCGAGTTTGTCGGTTTTTTGGATGAGGGATTGAGCAAGTTTTACAAATAGTGGACGACAATTGTCGCATCTGCAATATTTTGTTATCTTTATGGCTTGATGGTTATTGGCGATGAGAAAACTCACTCTTATAGCGATATTACTGAATCTGACATTATTGTGTCGGGCAACTGTGGTTATAACTGAAGCCAACTACAACAAACCCATCGACCTTTCTGAAAATATATTCTATTACGAAGACCCGACAGGCGCTCTTACCTTTGAGACAGCCACGTCACAAAAGTTTTTCCGCAACTACAATCAGTTGCAGAACAACATTGTGAAAATTGGCAACTCAAAAAACGACATGTGGCTTCTGTTTGAAGTGAAAAATACTACCAAACGTATACAATCGTTTTTCCTTATTCTGAAGAACCCTATGATTGAGGAGATTGTATTGTTCTCGTCAACAGATTCGTCATATTTCAACACAGGTTTGCGGTATCCGTTCAAACAGCGTCCTGACGAATCGAAATACTACAATTTTCTCATAAAGATTGAGCCATCGCAGACAGCGCTCTATTGCATAAAGCTATCGGCGCAGAAGCATGCCTTGCAGATACCAATTGAGTTGAAAAACGGACGCAAATATTTTGGCGACAGCAACTTCAACCAGGCCATGAACGGATTGGTGTACGCACTTGGTTTGCTTACCATTTTAGCCATGCTCCTGCTCTACATATCGGAAAAAGACAAGATCTACATAGGCAATCTGGTGTTAATGACGTTCATATTGCTGCTATTGCTATGGTACGACCTGACCATTTATAAATTTGTTGTTCCGAATTCTTCGCATAATAATATTCTGATTGGAAAAATATTGTTCCCCGCCACATTAACGGCATTTATATATTATCAGAAGCATAGCATTCCGCCACGTCCGGTGAAGAGAATTAAAGCCGACATATCAAACATATTGCTGATGTTTGGCATTCTTGTTACTATCCTGTCGACGCTCTCTTTTGAATATACCGTCCACAAAATAATTCTAAACACATTTATTGTGTTTACAGCAGCCTATTTTGTGTATTGTGTCGCCACATGCAGCAACAAGAAGCTCATAAGCTACAAAATGCACATAGTGGTCTCGGGTACCGTGTTTGTAACGCTTACATATAAGAATTTCATTGATGTTGAGTTCGGAATGTTTGTATATACAAACGAGCATTATGTGAAAATTGCGCTTCTGGCGCTGGCGGCATTGTCGTTGATTGAGTTTGGACGGAAGTTCATAAAATCGAGAGCTGAATATTACGAAATGAGCCGGAACCTCGAGAAAAGCATCAATAAACGAACCGAGCTTATCAATCAGCAAAAGGACGAGCTGAGTTCGCAGCGAGAGGAATTGATACAGCAGAAGAACACTCTTCAAGACCAGCGTGAGGAACTCCGCGCGCAAAAGGAGTTGTTGCAGCTTAAAAACAGTGAGCTTAGCAAGATATCGCAGGTGACGAACATGTCGAACAACCGAATATCGATATTCAAGCCAAACGGAGAAATTGACTGGTTCAATGCTGCATTCAGCAAGCTTATCAACATTGGACTTGAGGATTATAAAGCGGGATCGCCGGTCAATATAATAAGCGTCAGCAGTAATCCTGAGAGTCTGAAACTGGCAATCGAAACGTGCAGAAATGAGAAGGTTGTGGCTTCGTACGAATCGGAAGAGACTTTGGAAACGGGCGAGAACGTTTGGATGCAAACCACCCTTACTCCCATTCTGGATGATCAGGAAAAACTGTTGCTGGTTATTGCTGTTGATTCCGACATCACTCAGTTGAAACAGTATGAGAAGAGGATTGAGCAGCAAAAGGCTGACGCGGAGAAACAGCGCAATCTGGCTCTTTGTCAGAAAGATGAGATAGAGGCTAAACAGAATGAGATTTACAGCAGTATCCGTTATGCAAAGCGCATACAGACAGCTATGATGCCCAAGACGAAGCAGATACAGCGCGATTTCAACGACAGTTTTGTGCTGTTTATGCCGAAAGATATTGTCAGTGGCGACTTCTACTGGTATCACCGTATCGACAACAAATACTTTATTGCCGCTGTAGACTGCACGGGACACGGAGTGCCGGGTGCCTTCCTTTCAATCATCGGCAATTACCTGCTCAACTCAATTGTAATTCACAATGGCATTCATCGTCCGTCAGACATATTGAAGCACCTTAACCGTAAGATTAAGATATCGCTCAAGAGTGATGGAATGCACGATCAGAACAATGACGGTATGGACATAGCCATGGCTGTGATTGACAAGGAGAAACATGTAATTGAGTATGCAGGTGCACTGCGTCCGATGTATCTTTTCCAAAAAGGCAATTTTGTTGAACTCAAGGGAGATAAGATACCTATTACAAGCAATATCATGGGGGCGTCAATAAATAACAACTACACCAACCATGAGACCACGTTCAATGCCGGTGATCAGTTCTACATCTTCTCCGATGGCATTATTGACCAGTTTGGTGGCGATGATGGCCGAAAATACCTCACCAAACGCTTCAAAGATCTGCTTGAAAACATAAAGGACCTGCCTATGAAAGAGCAGAAAGATCTGATTAAGAAGTCGCACGACGAGTGGCGCGGGAAATATGATCAGGTTGATGATATTATGGTAATAGGAATCCGTTACAGCACGCAGGATCTTTAGAGTTGTATTACAAATCGAGTTTCAGCACTCCAGTCTCATAATCACGGAATTTGCCTGAAAGAGCGTTGAACCATGCTACCAGCGTTGATATGGCCGCGGCTGTATCGTTTGAGACTTGTGTTCCTTTAAGACGGAGAATGGTAAATCCATAAACAGCGTTGAGAGCAAGATTAAGGGCGTTAAGCTCGTCAGATTTCTGTTTTAGTCGCAACTCTCCAATGATAGGCTCTGCTTTGGCATACTGCATCTGATAGGCTATTTCTTTCGGGTTATTAAGCAGATAGAGATGGAATTCGAACACTTCGTTGATTTTGTTTGCTAGCGACACCAGATGCCCATGCGCCTCTATCCGCTCCTCCACCATTTGGTCGGTAAGGCCTGAATACCACTGGCGAACTTCGTTCTGTACCGCCATATCTGTCGGATATTTTGGCAGCAACTGACTTTCGATAAGACCTTTATCGCACTTGCAGGCACGAATAAGATCTTCTATTTGAAACATGTATAGAAAATACTCGCAGATGTTTTCTTTCTTTTTCTGATAAGCGACAAACATGGCTTTAATTATGTGTTAACGGCTTAAAGTATAGTTGTAAGTTGTCGATATAAATGTGTTTAATATAAAAATGTTATAATCGATTGTTGTTGCATTATTTAGGTGTATGTTTACCAGCGTCCACTTGCACCATTGCCATCGAATCGCCCGATGTATTCGCCTGTCCATGAAGCGTTTCGGGAGCCTTCGCCAGAGCGTCCAGTTAAGGTGTAATGGCTGCTTCTGATTGTCGATCTTGCCAAAATCAACAATGCAACCCAAAAGGCGACGAACAAAAACATAACGGTTATGTCTTCTTTCGAAATGCCTCCCTCTTCTTGAGTTTCACTGCCGACGGAGTCAATATATTCTGTCATAGCTGTCAGTCCGCTGTCGGCAACCATTTGAGTGCTATCGTAAACGGGCATGGTGTCGGCTGAAGCTATGGATGACACTTCGACTGTTAAGGCTAAAATGGTGATTATTAATAATATTCGTTTCATAATCATATCAGTTAATCAATCAATCAGTTAATCTGTTAATCTGTTAATCAATAATTGTTTACCAGCCGCCGCATGCTCCTCCGCCGCCGAAACCGCCTCCGCCGAAGCCACCAAAGCCACCGCCGAAACCGCCACCGCCAAAGCCACCGCCAAATCCGCCTCCTCCAAAGCCTCCTCTAGAACCACGGATACTTCCACTTCCACCAGTGGTGTAATGGTCGTAGTTGCCGCCAATCACTAACACTAAAATCAATATCAAGAGTACTAGAACCCCAATCAAAAAGAGCATAGTGACAATAAATGCTGATGTGTCACCCCTGTGCCATACCTTGAAACGACTGCGATGGAAATGTCCTTTGGTAAGCACCATGCACTTATCGACAGCAATGTTAATTCCCTCGTACACAAGTCCTTCGCGGAAATTAGGAATCATTTCCTGCTCGATTATTAATTTGCAGATAGCGTCGGGAATCAGCGGCTCGATGCCATAGCCGGTTTGTATGGTTACCTGGCCGTTTGATGTTGCTGTTTTCCCTTTGTAAACAATTACAATGCCGTTGTCGAAGCCCTTCTGCCCGACTCCCCAACCATTGCCCAGGCGCTGGCCGAAATCGGCAATGCTGTATCCGTACAAATCGTTTGTGGTGTATACCAGAATCTGAGTCGATGTTTCTTCGTCGAACTTATTGAGTTTTAATGTCAGCATTAGTTTTTGCTGCTCGGTAAAGACATTGGCGTTATCGACAACAAGCGACTGTTTCGCCGGACGTTTGAAAATATCGTCGTTCGAAAAGGCTGAAACCGCGACTGCCAAAAACGTGATTATGAGCAATATCTTTCGCATATAATTTTAGTTTAACCGTTTGTTAAGGTAATAGCTGACATCTTCCTAAAAATAATATTGTTATTTACCAACGTCCGCTTGCGCCGCCGCCACCGAAATGACCGCCGCCATAACTACGGTGGCTCGAGCCGTGATAACTCGAATGGTGGCCGCTGGAACTGCTCGATGAACCACTCGATGAGCCATAACTGCGGGAATTGTCGAAAATCAACAAGTATAGTCCTATTATTATAAAGATTAAAACCCAAAAGCCGACCATGCCGCCGATAATGTAAAGAGTCAGTCTGAATGCGAATCCATCGTCCTCATCGGTTTGTTTTTGGTAATCCTCTGCCGTGAATTCGCCTTTGACAAGCGAAATACAGACGTCCACAGCCTTGCTAATACCATCATACACACTATCGTTGCGGAAGCGTGGTATCATCTCGCAGTCGATTATTCGCTTGCAGATGGCGTCAGGTATCAGCGCTTCGATGCCGTAGCCGGTTTGAATGGTAACCTCGCCGCTTGTGGAGTCGGTTTTCGGCTTATAGACAATGACAATGCCGTTGTCGGTCTCAGCCTGTCCCACGCCCCAACCCTCGCCTAGACGCTGGGCAAAATCGGCAATGTTGTAGCCTTGCAAATCGGTTGTGGTGAAAATCTGAATCTGCACTGTTGTGGCACGCTCAAAAGAGTCCAACTTGGTCGTCAGAGCCTCGTTTTGCTCGAGTGTGAAAGCGTTAGCGCTGTCAATCACAAGATTCATCTCAGCCGGACGTTCGAATATGTCGGCAAAAGCGTTAGTTACAACTGCTAAAAAAGTGATTATGAATAATATCCGTCTCATAATTTATTCTTCGATTAATAATCAATAAATTACCAACGGCCACTCGCACCGCCGCCACCGAAATGACCGCCGCCGTAGCCGCCAAAACCATGCGACGAGCCGCGTGATGAGCCGTGATACGTACTGCCTCCTCGTCCGCTTGATAATAGTATGTTCAATATAAACGCTAAAACCCAAATAAGGTATTGACCAAACGTTGCCTTCTTTCCTTCTGTTTTCTTTGTGATGGCGCCAAATATCGGGTATCCCATAAGAATAATTGCGATGAGAATGGCTAATCCTAATATGGGCGAACCTTCGCCGGTGGTATCGGCATTTCCATTGGCCGAATATTCACCTTTAATGAGCGAGATACAGATATCGACGGCATTATCAATTCCTTCATACACAAGACCTTGCCGAAAACTTGGAATCATCTCTTGCTCAATTATTTGCTTGCAGGTGATATCGGGAATCAGCGGCTCAATGCCGTAGCCTGTCTGAATGGTGACTTCGCCGCTTGTGGAGTCGGTTTTTGGCTTGTAAACAATGACAACGCCGTTGTCGAAATCGTCTTGTCCGATGCCCCAGCCCTCGCCCAGTCGCTGGGCAAAATCGGCAATGTCGTAGCCTTGCAAATCGGTGGTGGTGTAAACCAGAATCTGGGTCGAAGTCTTATTGCTGAAGGAGTTCAGTTTGTTTTCAAGCTCCAGCCGCTCATTGTTGGTAAACACATTGGCATTGTCGGCAACAAGCGTAGGCACTGCTGGCGGACTGAAAATATTGTCGTTGGCAAACGACAAGACCGAAGCTGCTAAGAATGTGATTATGAACAATATCCTACGCATGAAGGGGAAAATGTTTAGTGTTTAATGGTTAATGGTTTGTGGTTAATGGTTAGTGGTTAGTGGTGAATTGTTTATTTGGTAATTCGTTATTCAATTCTTCAGTCAGTTAATCAGTTAATGACTACCAACTTCCGCGGGCTCCTCCGCCACCAAAATGGCCGCCGCCATAGCTTCTTGAACTATGCGAACTTGAGCTATGATAACTGCCAGAACTATAGGTGCTGCTTGATGGATGTTTTTTCCCGTATCTCATTGATAATATTACTGAAATAATCAGAAAGCCGAAAAAAATGCAAAGGCCAAGCACATCGTGAGCCGTCAACTCCTCGTAGGAGCTTCCGCTATAATCATCGTAATCGTCGCTGTCGTAGCTGTAACTGTAACTGTAGCCGTAATCTTCAGCTTTAAAGTCGCCTTTAACAAGCGAAATACACACACCAACGGCATTGTTAATTCCTTCATACACACTGTCTTTACGGAAATTGGGAATCATCTCGTTATTGATGATTCGCTTGCAGACAGCATCGGGAATCAACGCCTCGATGCCATAGCCAGTTTGAATGGTGACTTCGCCGTTTTCGGTCTCTGTTTTAGGCTTATAGACAATAACAATGCCGTTGTTTGTCTCAGCCTGTCCCACGCCCCAGCCCTCGCCCAATCGCTGGGCGAAATCGACAATGTCGTACCCTTGCAAATCGGTTGTGGTGTAAATCTGAATCTGCACCGTCGATGCACGGTCAAAAGAGTCCAATCTGGCTGTAAGGGCTTCGAACTGCTCGTGAGTGAACGCGTGTGCGTTGTCGACTACAAGATTCACCTCCGCAGGACGGTCGAAAATGTCGGCGAAAGCGTTGGTCGTGGCAACTAAAAAAGTGATTATGAACAATATCCGTTTCATTCTTCACTCTTTAATCCTTCAAATATTGTGATTACCAACGTCCGCGAGCACCGCCGCCACCGAAATGTCCGCCACCATAACTCCTATGGCTCGATCTATGGTAGCTGCTTGAACTGTGGTGGCTTCCACTGCTCGAACCGCTACCGCTGCTTACAGTATCTCCCTTGAATCCGCCAATACATAGCATAACTATTAGAAATATAACAAGAATCACAGACGGAACGCCAATTAGGCCAATGAGTACCCATTTGGCGATTTTCATGGCAATTCTTTCCATTTCCGCATTATCGGCCATGTATTTTTCCGCTGTGAATTCGCCTCGTGTAAGCGACATGCAAATATCGACAGCCTTATCGATTCCTGCATAAATCTGACCTCGCTTGAAGCGCGGAATCATTTCGTATTCAATAATTTGCTTGCAGACAGCATCGGGAATCAGCGGTTCAATGCCATAGCCCGTCTGAATGGTTATTTCACCATCCTCGTGCGCCATTTTGGGCTTGTAGACAATAACAATGCCGTTGTCGGCACCTGCCTGTCCGACACCCCAACCCTCGCCCAATCGCTGGGCGAAATCGACAATATCGTAGCCCTGCAAATCTTTTGTGGTGTAAATCTGAATCTGTACCGTTGTGGCCCGCTCGAAAGAGTCGAGTTTGGCTCTGAGAGCATCTGACTGTTTCGGGCGGAAGGCGTTGGCATTGTCAACCACAAGATTCACCTCAGCCGGCTTGTCGAAAATATCGGCAAAAGAGGCGATGGTAATGGCTAAAAACGTGAAAATCAGCAATATTCTCCGCATGGTATTTGCGAATAATTCAATTGTTTATTTCAGCAATTATTTTTCGCCACCAAACGAGATTTCGTCGCTCAACTCGTTCACGTCGTCTGACTGATACGGGAAGTGCTTTTTCAGCTGCTCGCCTGCCATGCGTATGCCATCGGTAACACCTTCGGTGAAAAGACCTTTGGCAAAAAGCTCGGTCATGCGTTTCTCAATGTCGTTCCAAAAGCCTTCAGGCACCTTGTCGTTAATGCCGGAATCGCCGATAATTGCGAACTGGCGGTCGGATATGGCCATGTAGAATAGCACACCGTTGCGCTGTTGGGTGCATTGCATTTTGAGTTTGTCGAAAACCTTGGCGGCGCGTTTCATAATGTCGCCGTGGCAACGCATCTCAACATGCAGGCGAATTTCACCAGATGTGTTCTTTTCGGCCTCCTCTATTGCGCTGATAATGAGTTTTTTCTGCTCATCTGAAAAAAAAGTTGAAGCACGCATTGTCAATTCAGAATTAAGAATTTGTAATTATGAATTAAAACTGCACTTCGGGTGCTTTCTCGCTGCCAGCTTGAGCCTCAAAATAAGCCTTCTTCTCGAATCCGCGGCTGTTGGCCACAATCGATGCGGGGAATTGGCGGATGTAGGTGTTGTACTCGCGGGCAACCTCGTTGAATTTGCGGCGCTCAACGCTAATGCGGTTTTCGGTGCCTTCAAGCTGTGCCTGAAGTTCGCTGAAGTTTTGGCTGGCCTTCAAATCGGGATAACGCTCAACAACTACCATTAATCGTGACAAAGCCGAGCTTAACTGGCCTTGTGCCTCCTCGAACTGCTGCAACGATGCGGCATCAAGTTTCTCGGGGTTGACATTGACACTTGTTGCTTTGGCGCGAGCCTCGACAACATCGGTAAGTGTCGAGCTTTCGTGCTCGGCATAGCCTTTAACGGTTGCAACAAGGTTCGGAATCAGGTCGGCACGACGCTGATAAACGTTCTCAACCTGCGCCCAGCTTTCGGAAACACCCTCATCGAGGCGGACAATCTTGTTTCCTGTTTTGATGTACCATAAAACAATCGAGATGATACCAATTAAAATAATACCGACTGCAATTCCTGCAATCAAACAACCTTTCTTTTTCATAACTTTTTATTTTTATAAGATTTACAATTATTTCTTTGGGCTTAAAAGCCAATTATTACATTTTGTAAAGTTAAAACTTTTTTAATGGCAATGCATATTGTGGCTCCTACTTAGTTACTTTTTCAAGCCATTTTACCATGCCAAACATTACCGCCATCGAGACAAAGCAAACGGCGAAGAACACGGTCCAGCATTGCCAGATGGGTATCTTGTTGTACATTAAAGGGCCAATCCATAGGAAGCCGTTGCCTACGGCTGTCGCGCCAAGCCATAAACCCTGGCATAGACCTAACAGGTTTTTAGGTGCCACTTTCGACACAAAACTCAAGCCCAACGGACTAATGAACAGCTCGGCCACAGTCATAAAGAAATAGTAGACTATCAATATCATAGGTCCGGCCTTTAACGCCCCTGCGGTAGCCGCATCAAGTTCGCGGAATTCAGTTGCCGATGGATATCCGTTTGTACAGCAGAAGACGGCCATAATAATGTAGGCTAAGCCGGCAATTCCCATACCGATACCAATCTTACGCGGAGTTGAGAATGTCCGCCCCCAACGGGTGCCGAAAAGCCACATTATCGGGAACGTCAGCACAATAACAAAGAATGGGTTGACGGCTTGCCAGATTTCGGGCGGAATGGCCGATGTGATGACAAAATCGCGGGCGAAAAGCGACATTGATGTGCCGTTCTGATGGAACGACCACCAGAAAAACACCGCAATCACAAGCACGGCGAAGAGTGCGTAAATACGCTGGCGGATTTCCTTGGCCATGGCCAGTTTCTCCTCAGCCGTATATTCAACGCTGGTTTGAGCCGTACGTTTGGCCGGAGTTGGCAGGTTGCGCTTGGTTGCCAGAAATATCGAAAGCGATATAAGCATTGCCACAACCGATGCTATAAACGAATAGTGAACTCCGGTATTGAAAACATCGAGATAATTGCGGCAGAATGACATCAAATCGGTTGGTATAGAAGCTGTTACAACGGGTATCAGCTCGTTCATTTTTGCAAGTGCCTCAGGAGCCATTGCAGCGCCGGCGGCAATATATTGGTGACAGAGTGCCGGAAGGTCGGCGTTGTAGGCCAAACCATTGGCGTTCAACCACCAGCCACGAAGCAGCGGAGCCACAAACGGAGCAATGAGTCCGCCAACGTTGATGAACATGTAGAAGATTTGAAATCCCGGGTCGCGGCGGCTTTTTGCAACGGCAAGTGCCTCCTCTCCTTGTTTTGCCGCCTCAGCCTCATAATTGTCGTACATCTGCCCCACAATGGCTTGCAGATTGCCTTTGAACAATCCGTTGCCAAACGCAATCAGGAAGAGAGCCACGCACGTGAGCGGCAGCAGCCACCCGATGTTGCCGGCTGTAGCCAAAATTGGTACCGACAGGATTACATAGCCCGAAGCCATAATCAGCAGTCCCGACTGAATGGTGGCCTTATAGTTCTGAGTGCGGTCGGCAATGATGCCGCCAACAAGGCTCAAAATATAAATGCCCATGTAAAACACTGAATAAATGGCAGTTGCCTTTTCTTCGGACAAGCCGAATTTCGAACAAAGGAACAAAACCAGCACGGCATTCATAATATAGTAGCCAAAACGCTCGCCCATATTACTCAAGGCTGCCGCTAAAAGCCCTTTCGGATGATTTTTGAACATATTTTTAATTTTTTTCAATCACTGAAAGGCAAATATATAACTATAACGCAAATCAAACAGGAAACATACCATATAAATATCTACAAAAAATCCCCTGCCAAACGACAAGGGATTTTATTGTTCAAATATTTGATAATCAGATTTCTATTCCCAACCAAACTTGTAAACCAGTGTCTGGCGGTAAACCTCGCCCGGGCGCAGAACTGCCGACGGGAACATTGGTTTGTTTGGTGCATCGGGAATGCCCTGCGGCTCGAGAGCTACGGCGCAGTATGAGCAGAACGGAATGCCGCCCTTGCCTATCTGCGAACTGTTGAAGTGCATTGCGGTGTAAACCTGCAAGCCAGGCTGTGTTGAGTACACTTCAACAAAACGTCCTGATTCGGGGTCGGTAACGCGGCCACAGAAGCCCATCTCGCCAGCAGGCTTGTCGATAATCCAGTTGTGGTCGAAGCCTTTGAATAGCTGAATCTGTTCGTATGGTGTGTTGATGGCGTCGCCGATTTTTACTGGTTTGCGAAGGTCCATCGGTGTTCCCTCAACGTTGCGGATTTCGCCTGAAGGTACACCATCGGCAATTGGCGTGAATTGTTTGGCATTAACCTCAATCTGATGGCCGAATACCGGACCACTACCCGCTCCGCGCATATTCAGATACGGGTGGCTGGTAAGGTTGATGACGGTCGGTTTATCGGTTGTGGCTTCAAAATCGATAATGAACTCGTTGTCATCAGTCAGCGAATACGTTGCTTTAACGTCAAGGTTGCCAGGATAATTCTCATCGCCGTCGGGACTGTGAAGAGTCAGCTCGTAGGCTCCGGCACGACCGGCGATTTTGGTCTCTTTCACATCCCAATCGCGGCTGTTGAAGCCTGTCGGACCACCATGCAGATGGTTCTGGCCGTCATTCAGCGCAAGTTGGTACTCCTTGCCGTCGAGAACGAAATGTCCTTTGGCAATGCGGTTTGCAAAACGTCCGCAGATGGCACCAATGTAAGCGTCGCCGTCGATGGCTTCCTGAACGGTATCGTAGCCAATCATCACATCAACCTTTTTGCCAGGATTTTGCGTGTCAGGCAATTGCACCGAAATAACCTTCGCGCCACGCGGCATAAATTCAATTGTCAAACCGTTTTTGTTCGACAACTGGTATGTTTTTGTCTCACTCATTTTTGTATCGTTTTTTATTTTTTAATCGTTGGCAAGATATAAAGAAGTTCGGCAAATTCCGCGATTGAAAACTCTAATCTTCAACGGAATTTGAATAATCGGTTTTTGGCATATTTTTTGCAACAGAGTTAACTGATTTGCTGCAATATTTATAAATGACTAATTCACAACGAAATGAAACATTACATTTTGCTTTTTGGCTTCGTTTTCCTTCCAATTCTAATGGTTGCGCAAGACAATCATTTCACCTTAAAGGAGGAAATTAAAATTGTAGATTTGTTTACTAAAACGTTCGAAAACAAACAAGTTGAATTGGAAAAGATTGAGAAACAGATGGAAAATTATGTTGATACAATAGGAATGATTGTTGGAACAGATTTGGCCGAAAATCCATTTGTAGATTCAATTCGCATCGATTCATCAAAAATTGATGATATGGTTTTTGTTGTTTTGAAATATAATTCTGATAACCAATTATATAGTATCAATTTTGATGATGGAGAAGCTGATGAAATATCCTCTATGCACTTTTTTAACACAATATATTATGGCGGCGGAATAGAATCTGTTGTTAAGAGTTCGTTATTTACATTTTCATTTACTGACCAAGATACGATATATGATGTTGTATATGAAATTGTTAATCAAAATGGTTCGCCAATAATTAACAATAGGTACATACAGCAGGCACCCAAACCATAACTTTGTTTTCATCGGTTAAATCAGCCATAACTTGTGTCAGAATAGGCTAAACATCGATATATAAACCGACATTGCGGGCAGCACGTATGGCTCAGGCTATGTTTTCTTCAGCCGAAAACATACTTTTACGGCGTTTAAACATCAGCAACTTGAAAAAACTTCTTCTGACACTGACTGTTCTTCTGTTTCTGACAGCCGCCGCCAATGCGCAAAAACTCAGCGCCAAGGCCGACTTTGAGTGTCAGGGGCGCCCGTTGACCGAATTCCTTGATAAAGCTGAAGCCATAGCAGGCGTTCGATTCTTCTACAAAGACAATTGGGTGAACAGCATCACCATTCCAACCGCAACCACAGGAAAAGAGATTAAAAAGGTGATTGATAATGCAATAGCTGCCTATGGTCTTACCTATATAATATTCCAGGAACGCAACATTATTTTCATTCCGCAAGGTTTCACTGTGGATAACGACAAGCTGACCGAAGGAATGGTTGGCTACGTGAAAGTGATTGGAAATCTGATGGAAAAAGGCCGTTACAAGGAGAACAAAGTTGAAGGCATAGTGCGCGAAGGCAAGACAGAGACTCCGATTGCGGGCGCAGTGATTCAGGATAAGAAGCACAAACTTGCCACCACTTCTGATGCCGAAGGTCACTACGAACTGATGCTCCCTGCTGGACAGACGGAGATTGAAGTGTCGTTCATCGGCCTTGAAACAGAGATAGTTAAGATTGACGTGTTGAGTCCGGGCAAACTCGATATTGAACTGATGGAGGCGTCGATTGCCATTGAGGGAGTGACGGTTACGGCCGCTGGCGGCAAAAGTCAGGTGAACCGTACGCAGATGGGCGTTGAGGCGATGGATATGCAGACAATCAAGAAGTTGCCCGTGCTGATGGGTGAGGCTGACATCGTGCGCAGTATGACGCTCATGCCAGGTGTTCAGACTGCAGGCGAGATGTCGACAGGCTTCAACGTGCGCGGCGGCAATGTCGACCAGAACCTTGTGCTGCTCAACGAGGCGCCTGTTTACAGCACTTCGCACATGTTCGGAATGTTCTCGACCTTCCTGCCAAGCGCTATCAGCGGCGTGGAGTTGTATAAAAGTTCGCAGCCGGCAAGCTACGGCAACCGCATATCGTCGGTCATGGATATAAGTCTGAAGAAGGCCGACACAACCAAATTCCACGGCAATGCGGGCATCGGCATTCTGAATAGCAATCTTTTCATTGAGGCACCGATAAAGAATTTTTGCAGTTTTTACGTTGGCGGGCGCGCAACCTATTCTAATTGGATTCTGCATAAGTCGCACAATGTCAACATAAAAAACAGCTCGACCGATTTTCATGATGTGATTGCCAAAGTCGATTTCAAGTTGGGCCGCAACCATCGTCTGGATATATTCGGATATGAGAGTGCTGACTATTTCAATTACAACAATATCAACGAGTTCGACTATTCGTCGCTGATTGGAGGCATGAATTATCGCTGGCTTGTGACTCAAGCGCTGCAATTCAAATTGTCGGCTGCATATTCCGACTATAAATCAACACTTTCCGATTTGAGTCAGGAATCGTTGGGGTGTAATGTGGCTACAGGAATCACTCACATCCGTGGAAAAGCCGAATGCCTGTTCGACCTTTTAAACCATAATCTGAACTTTGGTATTGAGGCTAACCATCTGGATATCAACCCTGGCAAGCAGTCGGCATATAACGATAAATCGTCGGTTGAGCCGATGGAACTCGATCACGAGAACGGCCTTGAGTTTGCGGGGTTCGTATCTGATAATTACACTGTTAGCGACAGATTGAGTCTGCTTGTCGGTTTGCGCTACTCATGGTTCAGCAAAATTGGCAGTTGCACCGAGCGCACCTATTCCGATACATTGCCACGCGGCAATCAATCAATCATAGAATCAGTTGATTACACCAAAGGTGAGTTGGTGCATCCTTATCAAGGTTTAGAGCCGCGCGTCGGTCTGCGGTACAAACTAAACCAAATCAGTTCAGTAAAGATGTCGTACAGTTACACACGTCAGTATCAACAACTTATAAGTAGCAACACTTCGGCAATGCCTTCAGATTACTGGAAAATGGCCGATAGTAATATCAAACCAATGAAATGCCAGCAGGTTTCGGCGGGCTATTTTGCAACGGTTGTTGAAGAAATGTTCGACCTTTCGGCAGAAATATATTATAAATCTATTGAGAATCAGCTTGATTACAAAAACGGCTCGGAGCTGACAATGAACAAGGCTGTTGAACAGGATGTGCTGCCTGGCAAGGTTCGCTCATATGGTCTTGAACTGATGGTGAAAAAGAATTTTGGCGACCTGACAGGCTGGGTTAGTTACACTCTGTCAAACACTGAAATGAAAGTTGACGGACGGTTCGAAGAAGAAAAAATCAACAAAGGCCGATACTACAAGGCAACAACCCATCACCTGCACGACTTGAGCGTTACGGGAACATATCAAATTACGCGCCGTTGGACAGCTTCGGCAAACTTTGTACTTACAAGCGGACGTCCGGCTACTTATCCCGAATACAGCTACGTAATTGATAATATGGTGATTGTCAACTACTCTGACCGCAACAAATATCGGCTTCCTGCATACCACCGCCTCGACCTTTCGGCAACCTACGACGGTTTTTTGAGCAAAAAGAACAAAATTCATCCTTCGCTAACGTTCTCTGTTTACAACGTATACGGACATAAGAATATCTATTCGGTTTATTATAAGAAAGATACTCCTTCGGCATTGAACAACAACAATGCCTACGGACTATATAAACTATCAATAATAGGGGTTCCGATTCCATCGGTTACTCTTAATCTTAGATTCTGATTATGAGATACTTGAAAATCATATTGGCGGTTCTTATTCTTGTAGGTTGCGAGGAGTATTTTAGTCCGGATATCGACGAGCAAGAGGCAGCTTACGTATTTAGCGGATTGGTTACCGACCAGCCGGGACCGTATTACGTAAGAATCACAAAAACATACGGTTACAACAACAGCAATCGCACACAAAACCCTGTTGTAAATGCAAAAGTGATGATCAAGTGTAATGATGGGAAAAAATACGAAATGTTTCCAACACAAGCTGGCTATTATGTAACTTCGTCATTCAAAGGCACACCTGGTAAAAAATACCAATTGTATGTAACCACATCTGAAAACAAAATTTTCAAGTCGACCTGGGAGGAACTTTTACCCTGCCCGGATATTGAGGAGGTTACAGCCAAATACTACGAGGATAAGGTAATATCAACCAATGGCAATGATTATTTCGATGAAATTGATTACGGCATTTGTGCCATGAACACCACAAATGCGGCAGGATTCACACCATACTATCGGTACGAATGTAGTCTCATAGTGCAAATCCATCAGTACTATCCTGGTTCGATTCCACAAAACCGCTACGTATATCACCCTATCAATCCTGAAGGATTTCTCTTCATTGCCGATGCCAACAATTACACCGATAAGCGAATAGTTGGAAATCAGCTTTACAAAACAAAGCACACATTATTCAATATGCGAGTTGACACACTGATTCCTGAAATGCCAGAATTTGAATTGAAACACAGGGGTGAATGTGTGCTTGTAAAACAATACTCTATGAATGAAAGCCAATATCGGTTCTGGAAAGCGGTGAAAGACCAGCAGGAAAGCTCCAGCTATTTCTTTGGAAAGACCGAAAACCAGCCCGAGGGAAATATGAGTTGTGAGTCAGGAGAAACAGCACTGGGCTATTTCTGCGTTTCGGCTGTAAAACAGAATTATGGCGTGTTCAGTTTATTGGAGACGGCCAAAAGGGCTAAGAAATACGATGTTAGCCAGTTCCCCGAAACCGACACAGTGGCGTATTATGAGTATATGCAGGACTATACAGTATTGTTTGAAAACTGAAAACGATGATTATCAGAATTTTATCGATATTATTACTGCTGACCGTCTCTGTCGGAACATCAGCGCAAAAACTGACCGCTGACACCCCTATTTTGCTGAAAACCGACCGCAGCCGTTACATTTCAGGCGATGACGCTCTTTTCTGTGTGTTTTTTTATGATGGAATTGTGTGCGACACTATGCCGGGCACAGACATCAATATTGATATTACCGACATTGAGAATCGTTGGATTACAGGTCTGATTGTCAAACAAATTGATGGAATGGCCTCGGGAATGTTAAATCTTCCTGACACGCTTCAAACCGGCTACTATCGTATGCGCGCCTACACTAATTATCCAAACATTGACAATCATTTTTGCTGTTGTGAGATTTATGTGACCAACCGATTTGACAAAGAGCCTCGTGTAATTATGCGAAACCAAAAGTCAAAAGTCGGCCGACAGTCGGACAATTCAATAATTGTTATTGGAAAAAGTGAGTTTGCCGCACACGAGACAATTAACCTTTCGATCAATTGTCCGGATACAGTATCCGCTCTTGTGCGGATTGTTGGAACCAGACAGTGGGACGGCGAGCTAGAGCCTGTTTGCGGCAAAGGAGAACCTTACCGTCAGAATGAAGGCTTCACTCCCATTACGCCATATGATGGCATTTTAGTGGCAGGCACAGTCACCGATTCCGTTTCAGGTGCGCCTATCGATAACGCAATTGTGCTAGTTTCGTTGCAAGACAGCATTATAAGGCTCAAATACGATATAACCGACGCTGATGGTTCGTTCTGTGTGCTTCTGCACAACTATTACGGTTTGCAGCAGATATTTGTGAGTGCCTTCAACCAGCAACTGGAGCCCTACTACAATGCCAGAATTACGTTGCGTAACCAATTCGCTTTTGAGTTTGACAAACCGACGGAACTAATTCGTGAACAATCGGAAATAGACAGCCTTGAACTCGATAAAGCATTGATAACAAAGGCGTTCGAGATGCGGCAGTTTGAACCGGCAGGTATCAGCAATCGGCCAAAAACTCTTTACGATCATTTTGTTTTGGGCTCACCACGTCAGACTGTTTTTACCGACGATTACATTGCTCTCAACGATTTTAGAGAGATAACCCGCGAGTTGACACCGTTTGTACGCATACGCAAAGGAAAGAACGGCGAACCCGAATTGCGTGTTGTTTCTGACAAGGGTGCGGTTTCGGCTAATCCACTGTTACTTGTTGACGGCGTTCCTTTGACCCAACTCAAATTCTTGATTGACAAAGGTAGCTCAATGGTAAAGCGTGTGGATACTCAGAACAAACCGAGGAATTTTGGCAATATTAATTTTAACAATGGAATAGTTGCCGTATGGACTCACAAACTCGATTTTTGGGAAAAATGCAGTGTGCCGGGAACCTACAAATTCATAGTACAAGGATTCCAACCTCCTTTATCGACAACGGTGGCGGAAAAGTCGAAAGACAAACTGCCAGATTTACGGCAAACCATCTATTGGAACCCATTGGTGAACACCTCTGTACAGAATAGTATTGAAGTCACACTTTCAGACGAAACGGGTGAATTTGTAATTGAATTTTTCGGCTTTGACCGCAATGGCAAAATTGTCAGCGATTTCAAGAAAATAAATGTTAGATAGACTATGAACCTGGCATTAAAATACATTTTGACAGCATTTTGCATCTCATTTGCAATGATTGTTGACGCACAGGGCAAACTGACGAAAAAATCGGCCATCCAACACATCACCGGGGAACCGTTTGTGCACTATTACGCCACAATCGATGGTGTACCATTCTATCAGGGTGACTGGCTGACAGGCAGTGTTACAATGAAGAGCGGCGAAACCTACGATGGTTTGCAATTACGCTACGATGCCTTTAAAGACGACCTTATTTATCAGAACAACGTTACCAATAATGTTATAATTATTGACAAAAACTCGATTGAACAGTTTACGCTTACAAATCCGAAAGTCGGTAAAGTTGAGACATTCAAATCTCTTGAGCATAAAAATCTTAAAGATTTGAGCGGAAGCTATTTCGCAATCATTCTTGAAGATAGTCTGTCGGTTCTGAAAAGATATGAGGCAAAGGAAAAGCAATACAGCAACGTGAATATGACATTGAAAAAAACGGGTGAATTTGTGCATAAAACCTATCGTTATACATGGAATGGTATTGAATTGCGTGCTGTTCCCCGTTTCCGACGTCTGCTCCTCCGCCAATATCCGCAGTATAAGGAAGACCTGCGCAAATTCTTCTTCCACAACCACATCCGCATGAAAAACGACGATGATGTGAAACTGCTGTACGAAGAAATCAACCGATTATTGAAATAGGTGGTGTTCGCACAATTTTGAATCCGCCATAAAACACGTAGAGACGTCACAATATAACGTCTCTACAATCAACATTATCAATTATTTACTCCGTTTTTTTTTAATTCACCATCACTCGTTTCACGGTATTACCTGTTTTTACAATATAAACACCGGTGCCGTTGATGGTTATTTGACGGACGCTGCACGCCACGTCCCTACAAACCAATGTTCCCATTGCGTTGTAAACATAGATTTCAGATGTGGCATTCTCAACCACAATGGTGTTGCCGTAGGCATATATGTTCACAGCGGTGGCGGCAGATTCGATGACTGGTGTAGCCTTGGTCCATATTACCTGGCAGTTGTCAGGATTCCACTCTTCATCCCAACCTGACGGCTTTGAACTTACATTGCAATAAATGGTTAAGTTATCACAGCCGTCAAATGCATATGCGTCAATCTCTGTAACAGATTTTGGAATTTGTACAGTTTGCAGATTGCTACAATTCATAAACGCTTTAGAATTAATGCTTGTAACCCAGTCTGGAATCGTATAGGTTCCGGTTTTCACTGTCAGGCAGGCCAATAATGCGGCATTCATCTTATCGAACAGAACGCCGTCAATTAATGTCAGAACAGGATTATTTCCTTCTATATTAATATTATTCAGGTTCTGACAGTCGGCGAAAGCTCCGCCTTCAATACCTGTTACAAAATAGACTGAGCTGTCAATCATAACCATCGTAGGGATATCAATCGAAGACACTTCGCTTGGGCAGCTGGCAACTGAAGCCGTGTTGCCGGATTTTGTTACAAATTTTAATTCAAACGTTGAATCTTCAGGAACTGAATGCCCCCAAACAACAGTTCCGCCATCTTCGTTCCACATGTTGCTCCACGTTTCGGGTTGGCTTGCCGCAGCGCAGTATATGGTGGCGTTAGTGCAATCGGCGAATGCGTTTGCTTCATTTTTCACAACTGTTTCGGGAATGTAAACCAGTTTCAGATTTTTGCAGTCGACAAATGCAAAGTTGTCGATATATGTAACGGTTTTGGGTAGCGCGATAAATTCCAATCCCGATTCCCCAAATGCACCATCCATTATAAACTCCACTGCTTGGCTTAACCCTACAGATTTTAAGCTGCTGCAGCCATAAAACATATTTTCGCTTATTCTATAAACCGAATCGGGTATGACTATTGACTCCAATGCAGTGCAATTTTTAAACACATTTTTACCAAAACCTCTCAGTGTTGTAGGCAGTTTGACTGTTTTAATACTTTTATTTCCGATGAACGCTTCATTATCTATGTATATGACTGTATATTCGACGCTATCGATGATAACAGAAGGAACAGAAACCGATTCGGAATCACCTTTGTATTTTACCAGAATGGCTGTATTGCCGTCTTGAGTTGAATTGTACTCGAATACAAAATCATCGTTTTTACCAATTTGTCTAAGTGTATTCCAGAAAACCTTGCCTCCGTTATAGTTCCAATCGCTATCCCAACCGTCCGGTTTGCTTTCTGCTTCGCAATAGATGGTCGATTTTGTACAATTTTGGAATGCTGACTTGCCAATGCGTTTAACAGTAATAGGAATATCGATGCATTCCAATGATGAGCAATTGTTGAAAGCAGATTCTCCAATTTCAATTATTTCTGATGTCAGTTTCACCGATTTCAGATTTGCACAGTTACTAAATGCGCCATCGTTAATGTGAGTAATTTTATAATAAGTGTTATCGATTAATACCGCCCCTTTAATCAAAACCGAATCGGCATTCCCATTATATTTCACTAACTTCGCCGTGTTTCCGTCAGATGACTTATTGTAACTGAACTCAAAATCACCTTCGCCAAACTGCACATCCCATACTATCTCATGACAATCGCACCAATAACTCTCCCACCCTTTAGGTTTGCGTTCAGCTTCACAATAGATGGTTGCGTTTTCACAATCAAACGCCCCACCATCAATGCTTGTTACAGAATTGGGAATGGTAATTGATGTCAGGCCGCTGCAACCATAGAACGCATCGTCGCCAATGTTTGTAACCGAATTGGGAATGGTGACAGATGTCAGGCCGCTGCAACCATAGAACGCATAGTCGCCAATGCTTGTAACTGAATTTGGAATGATTACCGATTGAAGATGACTGCAATCACTGAACAACCCCGATTCAATGCTTGTTAATGAATTGGAGATGGTGGCTGATGTAAGACTGCTACAATCCGAAAATGCCCCCCATCCAATGCTTGTTACAGAATTGGGAATGGTGACTGATGATAGATTGCTGCAATAGTAGAACGCTTGGGAACCAATATTTGTTACAGAATTAGGAATGGTTATCGATATAAGTTTTTCGCACCAAAAGAATGCACTGTTATTAATAGTTGTTGTAGCATCAGGAATCGAATATGAACCCCATTTCCCTGGAGGGTAGAATAACAATGTTGTCTTTTCTTTATTGAACAACACACCATTTATTGATGAATAATTCGGATTATCATCTGCTACATTAAAATCGCTCAAGTTGGTGCAAAACTGAAATGCATCATATCCGATTTCTGTTACACTGTTACTAATTGTTAATGATGTCAAACCATGACAACTATAAAACGCATATTCTTCGATGCTTGTAACCGAATTAGGAATGGTATATGCTCCTTGTTTTCCACAAGGGTATTGTATTAATGTTGTTTGTTCTTTGTTGAACAACACCCCATTTACTGATGAATAATTCGGATTATCATTTGCTACGTTTATTTTTTCAATAGGGGCGCAATAAAAAGCCATATCACCAATACTTACAACAGACTTAGGTATGTTTACTGTTTTCACGTCACAATAGGCGAATGCCCCAAAATCCAAGCATGTAACTGTATTGGGAATGGTTATGGAATACCAATAGCCACTATATTCAAATGCATCATCACTTATCATTGTAACAGTATAAGTTGCCCCATCATATTTTACCGTTGATGGAATTGTAAAACCACTTTCAAAATCAGCATAATCACTCTTAGCTCTAATAACCGAAACATAATGGTTCTCCGTATCGATAATTTTGTATGACAAATTGTCAATGGTGAAATCTTCTGCCCACGCCTGCCCGGCAAACATTGCGGCAAATAGAATTGTGAAAATGCGTTTCATTGTGTTATGTATTGTTTTAGATTTTCAATAATCAGTGAAAACAAATATAGTGTTTTCCTCAAGTTAAAAAACGCATACCCGAACAAAAAAAGCGAAGCCATCTCCAGCTTCGCTTTTTCTATTATTCTATTAATCAATCAATTCAATCCTTCTCGCATTCAATTAATCAATTATTTAACTATTCTCACCGTCTCCATAGCAATGGCCAGCTCCTCGTTTGTCGGGATGACCATCACCTTAACTTTCGACGACGGGGTTGAGATTACAACCTCCTCACCGCGGATTTGGTTCTTTTTGGCGCTGAGTTTGATACCCAAGTAGCCTAGATAGTCGCAAATGGCCTTGCGTGCGGCTCCGTTGTTCTCGCCCAGACCAGCAGTGAAGGCGATTGCATCAACACCGTTCATTGCTGCCACGTAACTGCCTATGTATTTGGCAACGCGGTAGATAAATACATCGAAGGCGATTTTTGCACGCTCGTTGCCAGCCTTTGCGGCGGCCTCAAGGTCGCGGAAGTCGCTCGAAACGCCAGAAACGCCAAGCACGCCCGATTTCTTGTTCAAAATGTTCAGAACATCGTCAACCGAGCGTTTCTCTTTGTTGGCAATATATTGAACCACAGCCGGGTCAATATCGCCGCTGCGGGTGCCCATAACCAAGCCCTCGAGCGGTGTCAGGCCCATACTTGTATCGACGCACTTGCCGCCCACAACAGCCGAAATGCTTGCGCCGTTGCCCAAGTGAGCCACAATCACCTTCGACTTCTTCTTGTCGAGTTTGCCGAACTCAATGGCGCGGCCCGAAACGTACCAGTGGCTTGTTCCGTGGAAGCCGTACTTGCGAATGGCGTACTTCTCGTAATACTCATACGGAAGAGCGTACAGATAAGCCTTTTCAGGCATCGTTTGGTGGAAAGCTGTGTCGAACACTGCCACCTGCGGTGTTTTGCCCATCAGACTCTCGCAAGCCTCAATGCCAATCAGGTTGGCAGGGTTGTGAAGCGGGCCAAGGTCGAAGCACTCGCGGATAACGCGTTTCACATCGTCGTTAATCAGAATCGAGCCGCTGTAGAACTTACCGCCGTGCAGCACGCGGTGGCCAACAGCCTGAATCTCACTCATCGACTTAACCACGCCGTATTTCTTGTCGAGCAGAGCGTCCATAACCAGTTTGACAGCCGCCTTATGGTCAGGCATCGGCTGATTGACAACCAGTTGCTCCTTCCCTGTCGGCTTATGCGTAAGCGACGAGCCTTCAATTCCGATTTTCTCACAGATACCCTTTGCCAGAACACTTTTGGTGTTCATATCAATGAGCTGATATTTGAGCGACGAACTGCCGCAATTTAAAACTAATACGTTCATAATTATTGATTTAAGGCGATTGCTTGATTACAAGTGATTGCGATAACATTGACCACATCCTCAACAGAGCAGCCGCGTGACAGGTCGTTGATTGGTGCGGCCATACCCTGCAGAATCGGGCCGTAAGCCTCGGCGTTGCCCAAACGCTGAACAAGCTTGTAGCAGATATTTCCTGTCTCGAGCGACGGGAACACCAGCACGTTGGCTTTTCCGGCAATGTCGCTGCCCGGGGCCTTCTTTGCAGCCACGCCCGGAACAATTGCGGCATCAGCTTGAAGCTCGCCATCGATTTTCATATCGGGTGCCATCTCT
>JAGCFC010000157.1 GCA_017650325.1 Salinivirgaceae bacterium
AACGACACAACTCCTGCACAAATCATCGCCGTTTACGACAACTTGGCAATGAACACTCCGAAAAACCACTTCACTCTCGGCATTACCGACGATGTTACATTCACATCGCTGCCTGTTGGCGAAGAGGTTTCGGTTGCTCCTGCAGGTCAGTTCCAGGCTAAATTCTACGGCTTGGGCGCCGATGGTACCGTTGGTGCAAACAAAAACTCTGTTAAGATTATCGGTGAAACCACTAATAAATATTGCCAGGCATACTTCTCATACGACTCGAAGAAATCGGGCGGCTTCACCTGCTCGCACCTTCGTTTCGGCGACGAGCCAATCCGCTCGACCTACCTGGTTACCACACCGAACTTTGTAGCTTGCCATCAGCAGGCTTATCTGAATATGTACGATGTTACCCGCGGTCTGCAAAAGGGCGGTACCTTCCTTCTGAACACAATCTGGGAAGGCGACGAACTGATTGCCAACATTCCTAACAAGGTGAAGGCTTATTTCGCTAAGAACGACATCACTGTTTACTACATCAACGCAACCAAAATTGCACAAGAAATCGGTCTTGGCAACCGCACCAACACTATTCTTCAGTCGGCATTCTTCCGCATCACAGGTGTGATTGCAGTTGACAAGGCTGTTGAGGAAATGAAGCACTTCATTGTTAAATCGTACGGCAAGAAGGGCGAGGATGTTGTCAACAAGAACTATGCGGCTGTTGACCGTGGCGGCGAGTACAAACAACTTACCGTTGACAAGGCTTGGGCTAATCTGAAAGACCAACCGAAGGTTTACACCGATGGCGACGACTTCATCAACAATGTTGTACGTCCAATCAACGCTCAGGACGGCGATTTGCTTCCTGTTTCTTCGTTCAAGGGTATCGAAGACGGTACTTGGGCAGCAGGCACAGCCAAATTCGAGAAACGCGGCGTGGGTGCTTTCGTACCTGTTTGGAATTCAGAGAACTGTATCCAATGTAACAAGTGCGCATATGTCTGCCCGCACGCTTGCATCCGTCCGTTTGTAATGACAGAGGACGAGAAGGCAGGCTTCGGCGGTGCCACTATCCCGGCACTTGGTCCTTCGTTCAAGGGTATGTACTTCACAATGCAGGTTGGTGTTAAAGACTGTCTGGCTTGCGGTAACTGCGCCGACGTCTGCCCGGGCAACCCGAAGAAGGGTGGTCCCGCACTCAAAATGGTGGCTTACGACGACACATCGGCCGAAGCTGCAAAAGAGGCTGCAAACTGGAACTACTGCGTCGAGAAGGTTTCGTCGAAACAAGACCTTGTCGACATCACAGCCAATGTGAAGAACTCGCAGTTCGCAACTCCGCTGTTCGAATTCTCGGGCGCTTGCGCAGGTTGCGGCGAGACTCCATACGTGAAACTGATTTCGCAACTGTTCGGTGACCGCGAGATTGTGGCCAACGCAACTGGTTGCTCGTCAATCTACTCTGGCTCTGTTCCATCAACTCCTTACACAAAGAACGCCAAAGGTCAGGGTCCTGCTTGGGCCAACTCACTGTTCGAGGACTTCTGCGAGTTCGGTCTTGGTATGCAGATTGCCAACAAGAAGATGAAACAGCGTCTTACCCGTCTGATGACAGAGGCTCAAGAGTGCACCTGCTGCACTGACGATATGAAGGCTCTGTTCCGCGAGTGGATTGAAAAACAAGAGGACGCTGCCGCCACAAAGGCTCTGGCACCGAAGATTGTTGCCGCCTGCGAGGCTTGCGGCTGCGACACCTGCAAGAACATTCTGACCTACAAAGACCACCTGGTAAAACGCTCGCAGTGGATTATCGGTGGCGACGGTGCTTCGTACGATATCGGTTACGGCGGTCTCGACCACGTTATCGCTTCGGGCGAAGATGTCAACATCTTTGTAATTGATACTGAGGTTTACTCGAACACTGGCGGTCAGTCGTCGAAGGCTACACCGCTGGGTGCCATTGCCAAATTCGCTGCAAGCGGCAAACGTGTTCGCAAGAAAGACCTTGGTATGATTGCCACCACTTACGGTTATGTATATGTGGCTCAGATTGCAATGGGCGCCGACCAGGCTCAGACACTGAAGGCTCTGAAAGAGGCTGAGGCTTACCACGGACCTTCAATCGTTATTGCTTACGCTCCGTGTATCAACCACGGCTTGAAGGCAGGTATGGGCAAGAGCCAGGCCGAAGAGGCAAAAGCCGTTGAGTGCGGCTACTGGCATCTGTGGCGTTTCAACCCCGATTTGGCAAAAGAGGGCAAGAATCCGTTCAGTCTCGACTCGAAAGAGCCTGATTGGTCGAAGTTCCAGGAATTCCTGATGGGCGAGGTTCGTTTCAACTCGGTTAAGAAGATGTTCCCTGCCGAAGCCGACGAGCTCTTCAACGCTTGCCAGGATATGGCCAAACTGCGCTACCAAAGCTACGTTAGAATGACTAAGATGGATTATTCAGCTGAATAATCGATTGTTAGATAATTCATTAGAAAAAAAACTGCCGCCCGATTGGGTGGCAGTTTTTTTGTGTTATATAAAAGAAGTTTTTTGCGACAATGGTTTTGATTTTCAGCCAATCTTCGCCAAATAATCTTCCACCCTATCGAGTGCTATCTTTATGTTTTCAAGCGAGTTGGCATACGAGAAGCGGATGAACCCCTCGCCGTTTGAGCCAAAATCGGTGCCAGGAGTAACGCCAACATGCGCTTTTTCGAGAATGTCGAAGGCGAAATGATACGAGTCGGTTGTGAATCGGCGGGCATCGGCAAAAATGTAGAAGGCACCTTGTGGCTCTGTGTGTATTGTGAAACCCATTTGCCGCAAACGGCTAATCATATAGAGTCGGCGCTCGTTGTATGTTTGGCGCATTGCCTCCACATCGGCTGCCGCGCTACGCATTGCGGCAATTCCGGCACGCTGCGCAACCGATGGCGCGCAAATGAAGAGATTTTGCTGAAGAATCTGCAGACTGCGTATATATTTCTGTGGTGCAATCAGATATCCCAATCGCAAACCTGTCATTGCAAAACGCTTGCTGAACCCATTCAGCACAAAGGCATCGCTGGTGTATTCAAGCATTGAGTGCGCCCTACCCTCATAGACAAGGCCATGGTAAATTTCGTCTGAAAGAATGGGAACGCCCAACGAAGCAAGCTGTTGCATCACATCCACATTGAGCAGTGTTCCCGTTGGGTTCATAGGCGAATTGATGAAGATGGCGCATGTGCGCGGAGTTATGGCACGCTTAACAGCCTCAACATCAAACTGGAATCCGTTTTCAGCATGAAGCGGCACTTCGACCGGCACTCCATTGCAAGCCAGCACAAAATTGCGATAGCAGGCATAACCCGGATTCGACATTATCACTTCTCCCCCAACCTCACACAGCACCATTAATGCCAGCAAAATAGCTGGCGATGAGCCACTTGTGACAACAATATTGTCAGGACTGACCTCAACACCATACTCGCTTTTGTAGAAATCGGCTATAGTTTGGCGCAAATCGGCGTCTCCCAGCGAGTGCGTGTAATGTGTCTGCGACGTGCGGACAGCCTCAACAGTAGCCTCGCCAACACACGGCGGAACATCGAAATCGGGCTCACCAACCTCAAGATGAATAACATCAACTCCCTGGCGCTGCAATTCGTTGGCGCGCTCGAGCACTTCCATCACAATAAAAGGCGACAATTTTCCGATTTGCGGATTCATTTGACGGTTTTAAATTTTTGAGTTATAAGTTATTAGTTTAATGTTTAACAGGCTGAAACGCTTAGTTGTAGAGAAGGTTTAGTGCGTAAACAACTCAACGTTCTATACTTTTCTCAACCTTCATAACACTTTACTCTCTATTTTCATTTCTCCGACTTTTTTGTTGCACCCGAAAGACCATCTATGTCAACCGACGGGTCGGCTTTAACCTGAATGGGGTCGGCCTTGATGGCATCCCGCCAATCGATAGGAGTTGTGGGCACCTCACCTGTAATGAAATCGGTGTTGTTGAAGTTGAAGGTGAAATCGTCGTAGAAATCAGGATCGGCCTGAGGCAGAAGGAAACGCTTGCTGAAGTTCCCTTTGCCGTCGAAATGCGCGAAATAAGGCTTGGTGAACATTCCGTCGGGCCACTTACTGCCAACAACCAGCCAATGACCGCTATGAGACCAGCCGTGGTTGCTTTCCGAACAACTGCTATTGACATTTGGTTGAAGCGACACCTGCATTGTCTGCAAATCAAGCAGATAGATATCAGCTTCCCAGTTGAATGGGGTAAAGTAACCGCGTTCGGCAAAAGTATAGGCTATATATCGGCCATCAGGCGACACTTTCGGGAAAGTAATGCTGCCGCCCAAATCTTTGGCGCGCAAAACGGTATCGGCCGTTCCCCACGAATTGGTAGCCTCGTCGTAGGTTATACGCAAAAGGCTGTACCAGTAACCTACGTCATAGCCTTTATCGCCCTCCCTTTGTGGTGCGCTGGTATAATAGAGCGTACGGCCATCGGGTGCCCATGCCGGAAGGTTTTCCAAATCTTTCGTCGACAACTGCGGGCAAGTTGTAAGTGTTTGCGTCTTCATATTAAGAAGCACTATATCCGACTTTGAATCAGACACATATATGCGTTTGCCATAATCGTTGTGGAACTGCTGGCCTATAATATTGGTTGACATGGCAATAATATAGCCGTTGGGATTCCATGACGGATATACTCCAGCCGACATGGAAATATCTGTTTTTGTATTGAACTTCTGCAATTTGCCATCGTACAGAATTGTTGTTCCGCCATTGAATTTGCGGGTGTGGAGCAACATTGTGTTCGGATTTTGAGCACTGAATGAATGGCAGTTCATGCAAGCAACATCAACTGAGCTGTTTTCAATTATCGGCTTTTGCTTGAAAGTCTCGAGACTGCGTTCGTAGATTCCCATCTTATCCCAAAGCACATATCCCGTGTTAATCAGACGGTAAGCGATGTGAGAGTCGATGCTGTCAGGCGACACAAATTGCCAAAATGGCGCACATCGCACCACGCGACCAATTGAATCGATAATTGTTGCGGTGTAGAACAATGTGTCATTCTGATTATCGGCCAACATTGAACGCCACTTCCGCTCATTCCATATCGCCTTGCCGTTTTTGCATTTGAGCGTTACGGTTTCCGTTTTGCCCTTCACTTCAACCGAAAGCAGTTCGGCATTACCATCGGCCCTGAAATTAAGCGGTGCAATATTGACCGGGATCACAATATCAGTGTAATCGGGATAGATAAAAGGCTCTCCCCCCGATACCGCATCGTTATAAGTTGGAGAACACGATACAAACAAATGCAAAATGAATGCTGAATATAGTATCTTTTTCATATACAAACTGTTTTCTATTCAACAGAGATTTCTGTCGCTTTTGGATTATCGAAAAAATAATACTTCCAATAAGTGTTGGCAAATTTATCTTGCACAATCTCCCTTAT
The DNA here is from genome assembly GCA_017650325.1 of Salinivirgaceae bacterium. GTDB lineage: Bacteria > Bacteroidota > Bacteroidia > Bacteroidales > SZUA-534 > RUG13583. The sequence goes on from JAGCFC010000157.1 coordinate 5,447, forward strand.
ATCACTTCTGTCATCAGAAACAACATTCTGAAACGACTTAAACTGTTCAACAATAAACGATTGAATATTCAGTTTATCAAGTCCAGGCGCAGATTTATTAAAGGATCTGTACAATACTATTGCCTCTTGATAGGCTCTTGGCAAATTATTATAGTTCAAATTGCCGTAACCGCGAAGGAGCAGATTATAAAACAAATCCAAATCATTTTGCAATAACGCACTCGCAAAAAGATACTGGCTTGCAAAAGCATTGTCTTTGTCGGTCATGACAACTTGTAACACATCATATTGGGAATTACCCATATAAAAATCCCTTTTAGGATGTTTCTTCCTTATACTCTCGACATTTTTACCATCCAGATTGGTTACAATGCCATTAAGATATTTTTCTCTGTTTTTGACATATTTGCCCGACAACATCACATGCTTATACTTTTCCAGATACTTGCTGACGTTGTAATAATCGCCAATAACCAGCAAATTATCAATAACATACCGCATTATGTAATGACTGTTCTCATAAGTTGTCTGTGCCTCGAAGGCATAATGCAACGCATCGGTAGTAAAACCCATTTGATCAAAAAGAATGGTGGTCGGCAAACATATGACTGTTGCTATCGGATCATCGACAAACAAGCCGTTGATGCCCATACGTTGCGGATAACTGAACATTTTGTCAGGCAACTGGCCTTTGACCGCCAACGCCATGTTATAATAAAAGTTCACTTTTTGATTATAGCAGCCGTAATCCTTCAGTTCACTATTGTTCTTCACATAATTGAGTATCTGATTCCAATCTTTGTTGTACGCCGCAACTTCCATTTTGTAACCAACCCTTTCAGGGTAATTATCCCGCTTCTGCTGAAAGAACACCGTGCACACAGCTATCAATACAACGGATGCCAGTGTTATCAGATTGGTCTTCTTCTCTTCGGCATAACGGTTATAAACGTTGCCAACAATAACCAATGCCGGAACATAGACAAACAGCATGTAAAGCACCGCTTTCAAATCAAAAACGATAAACATCTGCTCCTGCGGGCGGACATCGTAAAAGGCGTTGGCGGGCCTTACAGGCAACATGAAATTATAAACTAGCAACGGCCAAAGAATTGTTACAACCACAACGCTGACCAAACCGACCAATTTGCGTTTGTCCGGACTCAATATGTAGGCCACTATGTTGCAAACGGTAAATGTATATAATGCAACCGCGCCGCATGCATGATACACCGCCACTGCCAGCAACGGCACGACAAAATTGTGCCAATTGTACTTCGAGATAGCCTGCTGCAAATTCAAAGCCAGAGCCAGCAGCAACACCTGCATATTGATGGCGAACGAATATCTAATGTCGGTCCATGCGACAATCGAAATCGCGACCGGCAGAATAAACGCCAGCATCGTCACGTAAGGGATATTGCCCGTGATTTTCCGCACATAACGTGCTACGAGAAAAGCCGTTACAAACAATTCAGCAACGAGCAGCATGGTGCCCCAAAAGCGGAACATTGTAAACTGATCGATAAAGGTTTGAAGATACTCAGCCAAACCGCCTATCGCACTCATTTTTTTGCAGAAAAACTCAGTAGTAAGCACAAAGGCCGGCTGTTGGAATATGTTATAGCACAATGGATTAATAACAAAATAAACAAACCAGGCCAAAATCGCATACGATAGCGAGACTGGTATCAGGAAAATAGGTTTTCGTATCATTGCTTCATTATTTCAAAGTTGCGAAAATAACCAATTAATATGTGTTCAATAAAACATAAGCGCAGTTTTTTCGATCGGCAGGCTTCATTCTGTCACCTCTTTTATTTTGCATCGTCAATCAACTTGAAGAACACCTGTTTAGGACATCTGTAGCTGTCAAAAAGCAACGAGTAGCTCTTGCGCCCGCGCATCATGCTTCCGCCCTGCCTGTAGGTTCGGTCGTCTATACCACTGAACGTAACACTCTTGACAACATCACTGTTTTTCCGCAAAACATCGAAAATCATCTGGTACTGCTCCGACTGGGCGGCTTTTTTCTCATCGTCGTAGGCGATAACATCTTGACGCTGTGCTGCACCTCGTATCAGTTCACGCTTGTATATCGACACATCGAGTTGTGTGATGTGCACCTGCAATCCCATTGAACGGAAACGCGCAATGGCTGTATCGAGTTGCTCGCGTGTAGGCTCATAAAGCGACCAATGGCCTTGCATTCCGACACCGTCGATGTGAACACCTTTGTCAATCAAACGTTGAAGCATCTGGCAGGTGCGTTCAAGCTTGTCGGGACGGTTCAGGTTGTAATCGTTATAGAAAAGCAGCGCGGTTGAGTCGGCCTCATGTGCGCACCGGAAAGCGTGCTCAACATACTCGTCACCGGCAATCTGATAGAACCATGTGTTTTGGCGCAGAATGATGGTTGTGTCGTCGGCAACAGCATTGCTCACCACATCCCAACAATAAACCTTGCCTTTATACCGACGCATAACAGTCTGAATATGAGACCTCATTCTACTAAGAAGCGAATCTTTTGATGTCACACGCTCGCCATCAAAGCACATCCAATCGGGCATCTGGTCGTAACGGATAAGGCTGTTGCCGCGCACCTGCATACCGTTGCGCTGCGCGTAATCGACAACCTCATCGGCGTCACGCCATACAAAGCGGCCCTTTCGCGGCTGCAGCAGCATCGGCCTCATGGCGTCTTCGCAGGTAAGGCTGTTGAAGTGTTTTTTTATGAATGTGGTGTCGTTGACGTTCCGCACATTGCCACGATTAATCATCACACCTATCGGGAAATGATTGCCAAACGACTCGTAAAGACTTGGAATACGCTCGTTGCTGGTTGAACACCCCACCAACGCAGCTGCCAACGCAGCCGAAACCACAAATCCGGTTATCTTATTCATAAATAATATTTTATCGAGACATTAGATATTTCGCTTTTCAAATGTCAAATATAGGTGATTGTTGCGTTTTTTGAACGCAGATAACACAGATTAAAGGGATTTGCGCAGATTTATTTCTAACCGATTCCGCCCTAAATAAAACAAGTAGAGACGCCATATGACGTCTCTACCCTGTAACCAATATTTTATCAAAATATCAATTCACCAATACACGTTTCACCGTGCTACCAGTTTTTACAATGTAAATACCTGCGCCGATGACGGTTATTGTTGCCGTTCCCATTGTTTCCGTAGAGACGTTGCGCGCAACGTCTCTACAAACCAATGTGCCCATAACGTTATAAACGTTGATTTCATCTGTTGCGTTCTCAACCACAATGGTGTTACCATAGGCGTAGATGTTAACGGCGTTGGCGGCCATTTCGGTGACAGGGGTTCGACCTGCCCAAACAACTGTACCTTTGTATTCTTCACCCAACCAATCATTATCCCAACCATCAGGTTTGCTTTTAACCTTACAATTAATAGTTGCGGTACAACCATTGAACGCAAAACTTCCAATGCTTATAACCGATTTGGGGATGGTTATCGATTTAAGGCCGATGCAGCCATTGAACGCCAAAAGACCGATTCCCGTGACGGTTTCAGGGATGGTGACCGATGTCAAGCCACTGCAACCATCGAACAATTCTATACCGATTTCCAAAACCGACTCGGGGATGGTTACCGATGTCAAGCCACTGCAATTACAAAATGCTTGGCCGCCAAGCAAATAAACCGAGCCAGGGATAGTGACCGATGCTAAGCCTTTGCAATCACGGAACGCACCCGAATTGATAACTGTGACCGATTCGGGGATGGTAACTGATGTCAAACCGCTGCAACCACAAAAGGCATAGTAGCCAATTTCTGTAACCGATTCGGGGATGGTGACATCTTTTTCATTACCGACGTATGCCGTCAGAGTCGTCTCCATTCCATCATAAGAATAAATGAAACCATCCTTATCAGGAATCGCATTAACATTAAGTGCCCCCCACGGACTGCCTATCGCACTGCCCGAATAAACTATGTTTTTTACAAGACTGAACGCTTCTTTGTCAATTGTAGTAACTGAATTCGGGATGGAAACTGTTGTAAGGCCGACACAATTAGCGAACGCACGGTATTTAATGTTTGTAACCGATTCGGGGATGGTGACTGATGTCAAGCCACTGCAATATTCAAACGCATAGTGACCAATAGTTTTAACCGAATTAGGGATGGTAACAGATGTCAGGCTGCCGCAACCTCTGAATGCATAGTCGCCGATGCTTGTAACCGAATTGGGAATGGTGACTGATGCCAGGTTGCTGCAATCAGAGAACGCGTTGTTGCCAATACTCGTTACGGAATTAGGAATGGTGACTAATGCCAGGCTGCTGCAATTATTGAATGCATAGTCACCAATGCTTGTAATAGAATTAGGAATGCTCACCTCAGTAACTTCCTCACCATTTATATATAAATGATTAGCATACGTTAATGGGTTAGAAGAATAATCAACAAATTCCATTTTACATAAACTCTCGACACTCGC
>JAGCFC010000158.1 GCA_017650325.1 Salinivirgaceae bacterium
ACCATCGGTAACCCCGACCTTCAGGATATTGTGGCCGGCTCGGCGCTGCTCTACGGCGGAATCCGCAACCTGTCCACCTTCTACGGCCACGCAATGATTAACAACTCGTATATTGAGAGCGCCTACCGCTTTGTTGACGGCACTATGCAGGTGAGCACCGAACTGATTAACGTTATCAGAAGCAACGGCGGAACCGTGCTCAACAATGCCGAAGTGACGCGCATTGTGGCCGACGACACCGGTGCCAAAGGCGTGATGGTGAACGGCGAGGAGTTTATTGGGGCGCGCAACATCATCTCGAACGTGCATCCGCAGCGCACTCTCGAACTGCTTGACAAAAGCCGCCTCATCAAAAACGCCTATATTACGCGCATCAACTCGCTGCCAAACACTTACGGCATTTTCTCAATCTACTTGATAGCAAAGCCGAAGAGTCTGAAATACAACAACTTCAACATCTATCTGCACGGCAACAACAGCGTTTGGTACGACCGCCAGAACTACCCTGGCCACACCACCAACTGTATGATTTCGATGCAAGCACACACCACCGATAGCGAGTGGGCCGAAGTGGTTACCATTCTTACGCCAATGTATTTCGACGAGGTGGCCGAATGGGCCGACACCCGCCCCGAACACCGCGGCGAGCGCTACCGCCTGTTCAAAGAGGCCAAAACGCGGCAGGTTTTCGACTTTATTAAGCAGCACGGCATCGACCTTGAGCCGTATGTGGATGCCATTTTCACCACATCACCGCTGAGCTACCGCGACTATACCGCAACGCCCGAAGGCTCGGCCTACGGTATCATCAAAGACTACAAATGTCCGCAGGTGGGCTTTGTATCTACGCGCACCAAACTGGGCAACCTCTACCTCACTGGGCAGAATCTGAACGTCCACGGTGCCCTGGGCGTAACGCTCACCGCCATCATTACCTGCGCCGATTTTCTCGGGCAGGAATATCTGGCAAAAAAAGTTGCCGAAGCCTAAGATTTTTTGATTGTAACCGCAGTTGAAGTATTTATTGAAATACCTCGCAATATTTCTTTGTAAATTATCACTGTATATTTTACCAACAACACTTGCTACAACACTTTAATTTGAAACTGTTGGGCGCAATCGGTGTTGTTTCAGTTATCGTTGTTATATTTGGCGCGTCGGCTGATTATTTTCGACCGGCCGAACATATCAGGAAATGATTAGTAAACTTAAACAGATTGCCAAATTTACGCTTTACGCTTGTGGGCTGATTGTTGTCATTGCGCTCATTCCGGTCATCATTTGTTCGTATCTGTACCTGACGGCTGATTTCAAAAAACCCGTCGGACTCGTACCAACGGACACGCAGGTAACCAAAATAGGCGACAATCTCCGCATTTGCGGCCCCGACACCATGCGACTGAGCAACAGCGGCCTCTGGGAGGTGAAACTCTGCGGCGACGCTTTCGAGCGTGGCGAGGCTTACGGCAAACTGGCGCAAGACCTTCTATATGAGCAGGAGCAGATTTTTGTTGACCAAATTCAGGCTCTTGTTCCTTCGCCTTCGTACCTGAAATTTCTGCGTCACATAACACTAATGTTCAACCACTCGCTGGGGCAGTACATTGCCGAAGAGTACCGGAAGGAAATTTACGGACTCTCGCTCTCGTGCTCCGACGATTTCAACTTTGTGTGCGAGCCGTACGAACGGCAAATGAACTACCACTCGGCCCACGACATTGGGCACGCCATGCAAGACTACATGCTTGTAGGGTGCAGCTCGTTTGCCGCATGGGACAGCAGCAGTTTCACTGGCAGCCTGCTGGTGGGGCGCAATTTCGATTTCTACATTGGCGACGATTTCGCCCGCAACCGCGTGGTAATGTTCTACTTCCCAACAAACGGCTACCGCTTTGCCTCGGTAAGCTGGCCGGGAATGATTGGCGTAATGTCGGGAATGAACGAGAAGGGCCTGACAGTGACCATCAACGCAGCCAAATCGGCAATGCCTACAACATCTGCCACACCAATTTCGATACTCACACGCGAGATTCTGCAGTACGCCTCAACCATCGACGAGGCAATGGCCATTGCCGAAAAACGCAAAACGTTTGTTTCGGAGTCGATACTGATTGGCTCGGCCATTGACCGCCGCGCCGCCATAATCGAAAAATCGCCCGACAAAACGGTGCTTTTCAATGCCGATTCGACATTCATAATCAGCACAAACCACTATCAATCAGACGTTTTCAAAAACGATTCGCGTAATGTTGAGAACATTGCCACATCGGACAGCCCGTACCGCTACAAACGCATCAATCAACTTCTGCACCGCAATTTTCCAATTAACGACAAAAGCGCCGTGGCAATCCTCCGCGACAGCAAAGGTCTGAACGACAGCATTATAGGCTGGACCAACGAGGCCGCATTGAATCAGTTCATCGGTCACCACTCGGTGGTTTTCAATGCCGACAACATGATTATGTGGGTTTCAACATCGCCGTGGCAGGCAGGGCCTTATATTGCCTACGATTTGGCCGATATTTTCAGCGGCCGGACCAACTTCAAACGCGAGGTTGGCGTTGCCGCACTCACCATTCCCGCCGACGATAATGTGCCTATCGACAGCATTTTACGCATTAAGCAGCTCACCCGCGAGTTTAAGGCGGCCATTGCCGAAGCGCAAACCATCGACAGCACGAGACTTGCCGAATTTGAGAGCCTCAACCCCGAGTTGTACGCCACTCACGAGATTCTGGGCGACTACTTCAACACCCAATCCGACACCGCCGCCGCCCGGCGCGAGTGGAACACGGCGCTGCTAAAGTTTATTCCAAAGCAGCAGGAGCGCAAGCGTATTGAGGAGAAAATCAAGAATCTTGATTAGTTGAATTTTTGCTTTAAGTAAGGCAAAGGAAATATCTGGTGGTTTGGTGGTTATGTTTTTTGGGAAATGGCAATTGTACCGAAGCCATTTAAGCCAAATAACACCGATAAAAATATTTTCCTATTTTTACCCCTATATAATTAGCACCCAAAGCTAACAAAAATGCACATAAACCATTAAAAATCAAATAAATCGTACAACAAAAATGAAAACCAGATTTTTAATTTTTGCCATATTGTTGTTACCAGCTACTATGGCATTCGCCCAAACCACCTACAATTTAGGCACAAACGTCCGAGGCGTAATTGAAGGGGAAACCCTTACAATTTCGGGAACAGGCAACATGAATGATTATTCTTACACATCATCATCGCGGTTTGGAAATATAACAGAAGTAATAATTGAAGAAGGTGTCACAAGCATTGGTAATTGTGTGTTCTGTAATTGCACCAGCCTTACCACAGTCACCATAGGCAATTCTGTTACAAGCATTGGCAACTATGCGTTCGACGGTTGCAGCGGCCTGACATCAGTCACCATTCCCAATTCGGTCACAAGCATTGGCATCTCTGCGTTCGAAGGTTGCAGCAACCTTTCGTCGGTCAACATTCCCGAGGGTGTTACAACCATCAGCGACCAACTGTTCTTAAGTTGTAGCAGCCTTACATCAGTCACCATTTCCAATTCTGTTACAAGCATTGGCAAATATGCGTTCTCTGATTGCAGCAGCCTGACAACAGTGACCATACCCAATTCTGTTACAAGCATTGGCAGCTTTGCGTTCTATAATTGCAGCGGCCTGACAACAGTGACCATACCCAATTCTGTTACAAGCATTGGCGGCGGTGCGTTCAGTGATTGCAGCAGCCTGACAACAGTGACCATACCCAATTCTGTTACAAGCATTGGTAGCCATGCGTTCTCTTATTGCAGCGGCCTGACATCAGTCACCATTCCCAATTCTGTTACAAGCATAGGCGACCTTGCGTTCTATGGTTGCAGCAGCCTGACAGAAATAAATGTGGAAAGTGCCAACACAAAATATACATCCGAAAATGGTGTCTTGTTCAATAAAGACAAGACAACTATTTTATGTTATCCTGCAGGTAAAACAGGAACAACATACACCATCCCCAATTCGGTTACAAGCATTGACGGCTCTGCGTTCAGTGGTTGCAGCGGCCTGACATCCGTCACCATTCCCAATTCGGTTACAAGCATTGGCAGCGGTGCGTTCCAAAATTGCAGCGGCCTGACATCAATCACCATTCCCAAATCAGTTACAAGCATAGGCAGCAATGCGTTCAATGGTTGCCGCGCCCTTACAACGGTCACCATTCCCAAATCAGTTATAAGTATCGGTAGTGGTGCATTCGATGATTGCAACAACGCAACTTTGTATTGCGAATGTGAGGAAACATCAAAACCATCAAGGTGGAATGCTGATTGGGACGCACAAACAAAATGGGGTTGCAAGGTGATAAGAGCGGGAATGGCAATGGGCGGCTCCTTTTCAATTGAAGGCACAAACTATGCGGTTAAAGGCGATGATGGTTCATTGTGGTATTTGACGGAAACAACCAACGGAACCGTTACATTAAAAGCAACAATAGCCGCTAATGGGTATCATATTAAAAATGTAAGATGGAATGATGTAGGCGTGGGCAGTCCGCTTACTATAAATGTTACAGAAAGTAAGACTTATACCGCAACATTTGAAGCACATGTTGAAGTGGAAGAAACAGCTATTGCCGCTACATGCACAGCCGACGGAAAAACAGCAGGTAAACATTGCTCTGTTTGCAATGCAGTATTAGAAGGTTTGGAAGTGATTCCCGCTCTTGGTCACACCTACAGTACCACTATCACTGCCCCAACCTGCACCGCAGTTGGTTATACAACCCATACTTGCTCGGTTTGTGAGTTCACGTATTACTCAGACACTGTTGATGCCAAAGGCCACAAAGCCGATATCATTGAGTTTGAAAACCAGATTGCAGCTACTTGCACCGTCGTTGGCTCATACGATTCGGTAGTATATTGCTCTGTATGCCAGGCTGAGTTGTTCCGTGAGGAAAAAGAAAATCCTGCCCTTGGTCACAAAGCCGACAGCATTGAATTTGAAAACATTATCCCTGCAACTTGTACCTTTGCCGGTTCAAAAGATTCAGTGGTTTACTGCACAGTTTGCCAAAGTGAGCTAAATCGTAAGCCAATAGTAATTTCCGCCACCGGCCACACCGAAGTTGCAGATGCCGCCGTGGCTGCCACCTGCACCGCAGCAGGCAAAACGGAAGGCAAGCACTGTTCGGTTTGCAATGAAATTCTTGTGGCGCAGGAAGAAATCCCCGCATTGGGCCACGAGTTCAAAACCTACACGTTTGACAACAACGCCACCACCGAAGCCGATGGCACCGAAACCGCCCTTTGTGAGCATGGCTGCGGCGCAACCGACACCCGCACGGCTGCCGGCACCAAAATTGCCACAACACCCGAGAAGGGCACAGCGGTAACGGAAACAGCCGCCAGCAATGTGAATATCTACACCCACGGCCGTACCATTGTGGTTGAAAACGCAACGGATGAAATCAGCGTTTATGATGCAATGGGCAAATTGGTTTGTATGGACGCAACGCCTTGCGTCCGCATGGAAATCCCCGTCACCGCCCCAGGCGTTTACATTGTTAAGATAGGCGGCGCGGTTAAACGTGTGATGGTGAACCAATAGTTTGCATTATTTTATTCATAATAAAGTTTAATTAATCGCATATAAACCACTAAAAATCAAATAAATGAAACGAATTTTATTTTTTATCGTAGCTGCAATGTTTGCCGGGCAGGCCTGGGCACAAACAACTTTTGAAGTTGGTAATCTGAAATACACTGTTATTGAAGGCACCACCAATGTTTCAGTTGCCAAAGGCTCAACAGCACCTACTGGCGCTATAGAAATACCACCAACAGTTGAAAATGATGGCACACCTTATACGGTTACAAGCATCGGTGAACGTGCGTTCTATTATTGCAGCGGCCTGACATCAGTCACCATTCCCAATTCGGTTACAAGCATCGGTATCGAGGCGTTCAGTGGTTGCAGCGGCCTGACATCAGTCACCATTCCCAATTCGGTTACAAGCATTGGCGACGATGCGTTCAAAGATTGCCCAATCGAAACACTTACCTTCGACACCAATGCCATTGGCAATACGTTTAGTAGAATGTCCACTTTAAAAACCATCAATATTGGCGATAAGGTTACAAGCATTAGTAAAAGTGCGTTCAATGGTTGCAGCGGCCTGACATCAGTCACCATTCCCAATTCGGTTACAAGCATTGG
>JAGCFC010000159.1 GCA_017650325.1 Salinivirgaceae bacterium
CTTAGTATAGAACAAAAAAAAAGAGCGAGAAACGGGACTCGAACCCGCGACCCCGACCTTGGCAAGGTCGTGCTCTACCAACTGAGCTATTCTCGCGTTTGCGGTTGCAAATGTATGGCAAAATACGTTTCGTGCAACAAAAGTCGTCATTTTTTTTGGCGTTTTTTTACAACGGCTGGTTATCAGCCTTTTACACAGTGCAAAATGAGCCTCTTCAGCCGTCATGTCACAACGGGGAAGTGCTGATGGGACAAATATTGGGCGACAAACTTTTATGTTTGTGGTTTTCAAATACCAACTTTGACTATATTTACCCGATTTTTTATACATATATATGAACAGCGACACAACAAGGGGTTTACCCATCGAAAATATTGATTCGGAAACAACATGCTGCAAAATCGCCTACTCGGGCAAGCTGAATGTTTTCGACTGGTTGAAAGACATTCCCGAGGGGATTGACAAAAACGAGATTTACGAAGTCCGTTTCAAGAACACCCGCAAGGGGTACTATTACAACACAAACGGACTGCGTCTGTCAACGGGCGATATTGTTGCCGTTGAAGCCTCGCCCGGTCACGACATTGGCATCATATCGCTAAAGGGCCCGCTGGTGCTCTGCCAGTTGCGCAGGCACAACATCAATCCCAAAAGCGAATTCAAGTCAATCTACCGCAAGGTAAAACCAAACGACATTGAGAAATGGAAAGAGTCGATAGCACTCGAAACCGACACAATGATTGAGTCGCGCAAGATTGCAGCCGACCTTAAACTCGACATGAAAATTGGTGATGTTGAGTACCAGGGCGACAAGACTAAGGCCATCTTCTACTATATTGCCGACGACCGCGTGGATTTCCGCCAGCTCATAAAGGTTTTGGCCGACCGCTTCCACATACGCATCGAGATGCGCCAGATTGGAGCACGTCAGGAAGCCGGGCGCATAGGCGGCATAGGATCGTGCGGACGCGAGCTGTGCTGTTCGACATGGATGAGCAGCTTTGTGTCGGTTACCACCACTGCGGCACGCTACCAGGAGCTATCGCTCAATCCGCAGAAACTGGCCGGACAGTGCTGCAAACTCAAATGCTGCCTCAACTACGAGGTTGACTCCTACATTGACGAGCGTAAAGATTTTCCACCATCCGACGTATCGCTGATTACCGTCAACGGCAAAGCCTACCATCAAAAAACCGATGTGTTCCGCCGGCTGATGTGGTACTCGGTGGGCGACGCCAACAGTCTAGACCTCATTCCCATATCGGTTGAGAAAGTGAAGGAATATATTGACATGAACAAACGCGGAATAAAGGTGGAGATTGAGGCTCAAACAGAGACAAACAAAAGCGGCGACGAGCCAATCGATTTCTCTCAAGTTGTTGGACAAGACAGTCTTACGCGCTTCGACTCATCGAAAAGAAAAAAGAAGAAGCACCGCCGAAACAATAACCGCGGCAACAACCAGCAGGAGTCTAACCGATCGCAGCAGCAATCATGAGAACAGCAATCAAAACCACCGGTCTGATGCTGGCCTTTCTGGCTATCATGATATCGTGCTCCGACAACAAATCGATATACGAGAAGAACTACAGCATGCACGGCGAGCAGTGGAACCGCGACAGCATTCTGACATTCGAAGTGCAGGTGACCGATACCGCGAGCCCCTACAACATCTGGTTCTGCAACCGCATTACGGGACAGTACCCTTATAGCAACATGTTTCTTTTTATCACCATTATGGCGCCCGACCGGTCGCACCAAAGCGACACACTGGAGTGCGTTCTGGCCGACAAACGCGGCAAATGGATGGGGCGGGGATTCGGAAACATATGGAGCAACAGCATTCCCTACAAGCAAAACATTTTTTTTCCGTCGAGCGGCACATATGTGTTCTACATTGAACAGGCAATGCGCATCGACAATCTGCCGCACGTGCTCGATGCGGGAATAAAAATTGAAAAAGTAAACTGATGATTGGTTGAATGATTAATGGTAAATGATTAATTTTCAGTAAAATATTGATCCACACTCTAAACACTAAACATTAATCATTAATCATTAAACTCTAAACATTAAACACTAAACTTTAATTTCCGTGGGTAAAGGCAAACTTTCCAAATTCAAGGAGAACGAAACTTTTAAGAATGTTTTTCAGCCTGAAGTTTCCGATTATCAAAATTTCACGCACGAACTTAAAGGCGCATGGAACAAATCGGTGTTCGGCAACAACAACCCGATAGTGCTCGAACTTGGCTGCGGCAAAGGCGAATACACAGTGGGGCTGGCACGAATGTTCCCCGACAAGAATTTCATCGGTGTTGACATAAAAGGAGCTCGTATCTGGACCGGAGCAAAAGCTTCGAATATGGAACAGATGAGCAACGTGGCCTTCCTGCGCACACGAATCGAGATAATAAACGCTTTTTTTGCCGAAAACGAGGTAAGCGAGATATGGATAACCTTTCCCGACCCGCAGATGAAGGAAAGACGTGCAAAAAAGCGCCTTACGTCGGCTCTTTTTCTGGCTAGATATCAGCATCTGCTTGCCGACAACGGATTTGTCAACCTGAAAACCGACAGCCGGTTTCTGTACAAATACACCTGCAAAATGGCCGAGCACAACCAGCTTGAGATAGTGCGCCAATCGGCCGACCTCTACAGCGAGCCGTGGATTGACGACATGCTGCAGATTAAAACCTACTACGAGCAACTGCACATCGACGACGGGAACACCATCCACTATCTGAAATTCCGCCTGCCGAACAACAAGAAACTGGAAGAACCCGATTTTGAATTTGAGCCATGAACGACCAGGACGCAAACCGTGAGCGGCAGATATACAAAGTAACATGGATTGGCTTTTTCGCCAACATGCTGCTGGCTGGCGGCAAACTGGCGGCGGGCATTATAGGCCGAAGCGGCGCCATGATTGCAGACGGCGTGCACTCTATTTCCGATTTCGCCACCGACCTTGTTGTAATGATTTTTGTCAAGGTATCGGCCATGCCGAAGGACGATGACCACGACTACGGCCACGGAAAATTCGAAACTCTGGCAACCATTATCATCGGACTGGCGCTGTTTGTGGTGGCGGCGGGCATCTTCTGGAAGAGTGTGAACCTTGTAGCTGCTGTTGCCAGCGGCGAGACCATTGAGCCACCCGAAGCCATTGCTTTTGTAGCTGCCGTCGTTTCAATTGTAGTTAAAGAAGCTCTCTACCGATATACAAAACATGTTGGCGAAAAAGTCTGCTCGCAGGTGGTTGTGGCCAACGCCTGGCATCATCGCTCCGACGCTCTTTCATCGATTGGAACGCTCCTGGGCATTGGCGGAGCCTATTTTCTGGGGCAGGAATGGGCCGTCCTCGATCCTATTGCGGCCATTGCTGTCAGCGTTCTGATTGCCAAAGTGGCCTACGACCTGATTAAACCCGGCATTGGTGAGATGCTCGAACGCTCGCTTCCAAAAGAACAGGAGGATGAGATTGAATCGATAGTACTGAGCAACAAACATTTCAGCGATGTGCACAACCTGAAAACCCGCCGCATTGGGTCGGGCATTGCCATTGAACTGCACGTGCGCGTGCCGGGCAGCATGACTGTCCGCGAGTCACATGACGCCACCGTTGATGTTGAGCACCGCTTGCGCGAACGCTACGGACAACGCACTCAGGTGATTCTGCATGTGGAACCAGAGAAAATTTAGTAAAGACCGTCAGCACAATAACAGTTTGAGTGTCAACAAAAATTGACACTGTCTGTATGTGTGGAATGATTTTTATAAAGCACGGAAAAAAGCAAAAAAAATGCCAACAAAATGTCGGCATGAATTCGTAACTCTTTGAGTTTCAGTTAAAGTATGCGGAGAGGACGAGATTGTGCTCGTTCATTTAATCACATTTAATCTAGATATTAAATTGCTATAAATCAATATTTTACTTGCCAATTTCGGATTGGCATTGTTTTTTTGTGTTCAAATAAATTTAATTAAAAATGTAAGCAATTTGTAACCAAAAAAACAAAGTAAAATGAAACACAGTGTAAGATTTTTGGTCGACGGCAAATACAAAAATGCAGAGAAGGCACGGCTGAACATGGTCGTTACTTATGGCGGGAATCGAGTTTTGTTCTCGACCGGAATTAACGTCCCTACAAGACGATGGAACGCCAAAACAATGGTACTTAAATCAGGCAATAATGTTCAAGAAGCACGCGAAGCACACGATGTAAACACTCGGCTAGCACGAATGAAAAATGGCATCGAAGCGATTTTGTTGAAGTGGGAGAAAAAAGGGAGCATACCGCGCCCAGAGAATTTGCGCAATGATTATTACGCGTTGCGTAATCC
>JAGCFC010000160.1 GCA_017650325.1 Salinivirgaceae bacterium
ATTAGTTTTGGGTGTTAGTTTTTACTTCTACTAACACCTAAAATCTAACACCAACCATTTTTTTAATATTTTTGTAATTAATCAAATAGTTTCGAGTTATGGGTATAACGTTTGATGATGACAATCAAGTTTTTATATTTGATTTTGAACACGATGGCGCTGATAGTATTATCAATTTGAAGGTTGACGGCTATCAGATTGAGGCATTTGGCAAATGCTTCTATTACGGTTATGAGTTTAATTCCGACACCGACACCGCCATCCGAAGCGACTTTATTAAATATCTAAAATTCTCTGATAATCTACAAGAAAACCCGAATCTAACCAATTTCATAAAAAAGGCCATCGATACGCTGTCGAAAAAAATCAATCTTTACGACTACGATTTGGTTGTAATGCCGGAATCGTCGAGCAAGGTCAACCAATATATGCTGCGCTATCTGTATCGGTTTGCGCAACCAACACTGCGTAAAATGGAGTTAGTCAAGGCTTTGCCAGAGAATATCGGATTCGATATGGATGGTTTTGAACAGCAATATCTCGACGATGTGCTCGAAAATGGTCGTCCTCGCTACACTCAAGCACAAAAGGATGATGTGAAACAGTCGATTGCGAAGATGCTCGATTTGATTCACCAAAAAGACTATTTTACTATAGCAAAGGATGTTAGAAAGAATCGTTTCCGTCCTTATATTATGCAGTTCTTGAAATTTGCGTCGGCTGACGATGAGACACTTTGCTCACAAATCCGTCAGCAGAACATCCTGATTATCGATGATATTGCGACAAGCGGTTCAACACTGAACGAAATACTTCGAACACTGCGTATTTTGAACGAGGACAATAATATAACCATCTTCAGCCTAATAGGACGGAAAGATTTGATGGCAGATTCGTTTTAATAAAGTTATAAGTGGGTAAAAAGGTCATAAGGCATAAATTGTTTTATGCCTTTTTCGCATTATTTCAATCAATACAATTCAAGATGCCCATAATCTTTGCCTGTTTGTTCTCTTTGATTGGCACTTCGATGAACCCGGTTGTGACAAAATACTTGAATGTGGTAACCGGATAGCGTTTGAGTTTCTCGTATTGCTCGGCGCTGATTGGGTATATGAGCATTGCCGATGATGATTCGACGGTGCTTCGGATGGTGTCACCAGCTGCGTGACGCGGATAGATGACAATCTCTTCGTTGGTTGTCAGGCGCAGTGAGATCTCGCGCGATTCGTCGATTGAGAAATTATTGTATTTGTAATAGCGCATTTTCAGAAAACGATACTTGCTTCCGACACTTTGCGCCTTGAAATACAACGGATTATTATTCAATTTAGCTACCGTTACAGGCTGCGTAATCTTAATCTGCGCTTCGGTAATGGCATCGATTGAGTTTTTCTCGAACTGGCAACTCTGGGCATTAACATTCTGGGCAACAGCGAAAAAGGCTATTGCCGAAATGAAAAGACAAATTTTACGCGAAACGTGCATCTGATAAAATATTGCCGATTGTCTCATTGGATAATCTGCACACAAAAATATTCTTTTTAGATTTGCTCGCAACAAATTTAATTCACAACATTATGGCATTAACAGCAGAATTTCACACAGCAAAGGGCGTCATGAAGGCTGAATTGTACGCCGACGACGTTCCTAACACGGTTAATAACTTTGTCAAACTTGCGAAAAGCGGCTTTTACGATGGCCTGCGTTTTCACCGCGTGATACCCAATTTTGTTATTCAGGGCGGATGTCCGTTCTCGCGCAATTTAGGTGACCCGCGCACAGGCTCAGGCGGTCCGGGCTACTGCATCAAATGCGAAACCAGCGCTGGCCGTCAGTATCACGACCGCGGTGTTCTATCGATGGCACACGCTGGCAAGGACACCGGTGGCTCGCAGTTCTTCATCTGCCACAATCGCGAGAACACTCAGCACTTGGACGGCGTTCACACCTGCTTTGGCAAGGTTTTCGAAGGCTTGGATGTTCTCGACGCAATCCGTCAGGGCGACTTGATTGAGAAGATTCTGATTGTTGAGGAATAATTATTTGGAAATCAACATTGAAGAGACGTAGCGTGCTACGTCTCTTCTCTTTTCAATTCACCAATAAATTATTACTTTTGCAGCTCTAAAAACAAAAAATATGGAAGAAAATCAGAACATGTTCAAGTTCGATGCGGTCGACTTGATTCTTTATTTCTGGAAACGCCGTTGGGCGATTATCATCGTTGGTTTTGCCACAGCAATTATCTCGGCTGTAGTATCACTCTGTATGACAGAAAAATACAAATCGGAGGTAATTCTGTTCCCAACGGCTGCAGGTTCTCTGTCGCAGGACTTGCTCTCGACATCTTCGGTGGGTATGGTGAAGAGCGTGCTTCGCTTGGGCGAGGACGAGGAACTCGACCAACTGATGCAGGTGCTGCAATCTGACGAGATTCGCCGCCGCATTGTCGAGAAATATGACCTGATGAACCACTACGAAATCAAGCCCGACTCGAAATATCCCTACACTCAACTCTATCAGAAATACAACAAAAACATTGTTATAAAACCGACTAAATTCCTGTCAGTCAGCATTTCGGTAATGGATACCGACCCGAAACTGGCCGCCGATATTGCCAACGAGATTTCGAATCTGGTGGACACCGTTCGTAACAATATGCTTCACACAAAGGCAATCTTGGCGATGCAACTTGTTGAAAAAGAATATAATGAGTTGCGCGAAGACATTGAGGAGCAAGAAAAGGTTCTAGACGAGATGCGCAAAAAGGGCATCGTCGATTACGAGAAACAAGCCGAAGCGCTGTCGAGCGCGCTGGGCACAGCTCTTGGCAACGGCAACAAGAGTGCCGCCAACGAAATTCAGAAACGACTCGATGAGCTGGGAAAAGAGGGTGGCGCTTTTGCTGGAATCAGCAGTCAGCTGAAACTCGACCGCGAGCGCTTGGCTGGTCTGAAGACAAAACTCACTGAGGCACAATTGGATGCGCGTCAAAACTTGCCACACAAATATGTTGTGAACCCCGCAACTGTGTCGGAAAAGAAGGCCTATCCAGTGCGTTGGATGATTGTCGTTACATCGACCATCACCACGGTTATAGCGCTGATGCTCCTTATGATAATCCGCGATGCTGTTGTCCGCCGCATCGACTATCTTAAAAAGAACTAAACCTTGCAGATACAGCTAAAAAACGGCTGGTGGGTTTACGCTTGCACGGCGTTGTTTCTTGCACTCAATCTGCTCTGCATCTACAACGAATTCTACCTGTTGAGCGTACTGCCGATAGCGGTCATTCTGGTCGCCGGAGCCTTTCTGGCGCTCGACAAACTGCTGTTGGCCATAGCCTTTTTGGCGCCACTTTCGGTTCCGTTGAGCGAATTGGTTGAGGGGTTACCCATCGACATGTTCCTACCAACTGAGCCTTTGCTGGCGGGCATACTATTGCTTTTCATATTTAAGATTATCAGCGAGAAACGATTCGATAAACGCATACTCACACATCCTGTCAGCATCACCATTTACATCTATCTGGCATGGATGCTCATCACCTGCGTAATGAGCGAGGACCCGCTTGTATCGTTCAAATTCCTGCTGTCGCGGCTATGGTTCATCATTCCGCTTTACTTCATTATGACGCAGGTTTTCCGGAAGGATGAAAACAATGCCAAGACATTTGTAATCCTCTATGCCATAGCGCTTTGCATTGTAGTTGTGTATGCACTTGTGCGCCACGCCAAATACGGCATTTTCGATGAGAAGATTGCCCACTGGTCGGCCAATCCGTTCTACAAAGACCACACATCGTACGGCGCTCTACTGGCATTCTACATCCCCCCAGTCATTACACTGGCGTTCAGTAAGTTAATCGATCCGCGCAAACGTGCGACTTTCTTGTTTATGGCTGTTCTGCTAATTGTTGGCATCATTTTTTCATACACCCGCGCAGCATGGTTGAGCCTTGTGGGCGCATTCGGAATCTGGTGCTGCTACAAGTTGCGCATCAAACTAACCACCATTGTGGCCATTATTGGCATTGTCGCGATAGGCTTTTTCGCTTTCGGCGATATGCTGATGCGCGACCTGAAAACCAACGACCAGGATTCATCAACCGATTTTGTCGAGCACCTGCAGTCGATAACCAACATCTCGACTGATGCATCAAATATGGAACGTATCAACCGTTGGAACTGCGCCGGACGAATGTTTCTTGAAAGACCCGTTTTTGGTTGGGGGCCAGGGACTTACATGTTCTACTACGCTCCTTTCCAAATCTCATACGAAAAGACCATTATCAGCACCAACGAGGGCGATATGGGTAACGCACACAGCGAGTATCTTGGCCCGCTGGCCGAGGAAGGTGTTCTGGGACCGCTTACGCTTCTGGCCGTGATGGCAGCGACCATAATAACCGGCTTCCGCGCCATCCGCCGCACGCGCGCCAACCACCCTATGCTATATGCCCTGGGTCTGGCGGCCATTTTGGGACTGTTCACCTACTATTTCCACGGCGTGCTGAACGATTTCCTCGACACCGACAAGGCCTCTGTTCCGTTCTGGGGATTCACCGCTCTACTCGTCGCTATCGATGTTTATTATAGCGATGACAAGAAAGTAGTGGAGAGCGAAAAAGCGATAGAAGAGTAAAACTACCCTTCTCAACAAAAAGGCAATCACTCTGATTATTAGTTTTTTGTACTTTTACAATTGTATTGGTTGATGGTCGCAACATGGTAGCGGGGCTTACGAGCATATTGAGGGTTCGACTCCCTTCGCCAACACGATTTCGGGGACTGAAAAGTTCCCGTTTTTATTTCTCGATATTCCTGATATTCACCACTCTAACACCTTGGTAATAGAAGTTGATGATATCGAGAAACGAATAGTTGCGGCGAGCCATTTCCATTGCGCCTTCCTGCGACAACCCGACACCATGACCGTAGCCGTAGCCGGTAAACTCAAGCATACGCCCGTCGGGTTTGGGCTTAATCGAGAACCACGCCGACTTGAAACCAAAATCGGCTCGAATCTTCTTCAAAGGGATGGTGTCTGTCAGATAGCGGTAGCAACGGTCGCGGCTGGTGGGTGAATAAACAAGATTGTCGGTCCGCGACTTGCTGTCGTTTATTTTTATACCATTGTTTTTCAAATATTTAATCCAACGGTCGATTGAAACCGTATCGCGCCACACCGAATTGTGCTGACGGATGCTGAACGTGTCGATAACCGATTTCAAGTACGGGAGCGACGAAAGCCATACATCTTCAGAATTGGCAGTTTGTCCGCCCGAATTCGAGTGGAAAACGGCTGTTATCGGGGTGTTTGTCGAATCGACAATTATAAGGTCGGTGGTATGTGCAACTGCCTGGCGGATAAGGCTGTTGCGGTGGCAGCGGTTGAGATACACCTGATGGCTCACATCGTCCATCAAATTATATTTTTCGACACCCTCGCGCCAGATTTTCTCGTAGAGATATGTCCGGCTAATAATGGCTTGCGTCTTGTAGTATTCATAAGGAGCCTTTGGCCCGGCCTCACTCTCTACAACACCTGACAGATAATCGTTTACATCGACATAATTCTCAATTTTCAGATTTCCACCATCGGTTGTTACCTTTAAATCACCATCGTAGAGCCGCGCCTTGAGTGCTGGCACTGCCGGCTCAACTTTGAATATGCTCTTGCGCGTCGATGCCGTCAGATAAAGTTCGCTGAAAATGCCCAAGTGCTCATCCTGGTCCCATACGCTAATGCCTTTTCCGACAATGGTAAAGTAGATTATCGTGTTCTTTTTCAGCCTCATAAGCAACCGATTGTCGGCCACAAGACTGTATTTGCCCTCGTCGGTGGTGAAGACGAGCGTTTTTATTTTGCTTTGGCTGAATATGGACACACGAATGATTTCGGCACTTGCGCCCAAAGCGGCAAACGCCATCAAAACAACCAATAATATATGCTTAATTCTCACTGACTCTCAATAATTTGCACCCAATATCATTCAAACGCCACAAGTGACAAATGTAGCGAAATTCGACAAAAGTCTTAATCTGTTTTTCGAATAACAACTCTGCTTTACAAATTATTGATTGCAAGGTGATTACATTTGAGCCTTGAACGGACAACGGCTACCAATGCACTGATTATTCTTTTCTGAATGAATGCACACCACATTAGGCTTTTCCATTTCAACACCCAAATGCTCCTTCACAAAGTCAATCGCCGCCAGAATTGCGAGATAAGAGTCACGTTTACAACAACGTGGGCCGCCAATCCGACCAATTTCGGCAAGTGCTTTCGATGTCATCAGGTTCGACAAACCCCACGGTTCTCCTGCCAACGGGCTAGATTTTGTAATAATCGACACATACATTCCTGCACTAATACCCGCACCACAAGCGCCCCAAAAACCGCAAGCGCCGCCAGGAACACTCCGCCCACGGCTTTGCATCTCAACAAGTGCCGTTTCAAGATTCACGTCACCGCCCGCATTTTTATACGCTGCAAGCAGTGCTGAACCGACCATTATATGATGTTCCGGCCCGTGCAAATGGCAGAAAGGTTGTTCCATCAACATTCTGACAATTTCAATGGGACTGCGCGATTTGGTTTTCAAACAAAGACTTACAATACTGTCAACGCCTTTGTTGTGACAATCATCACAAACAAAGTGCCCATTGACGCACCGTGTTTTGCTGTTGACCTTTTTATGGCAGAAGGCACACTCCATAACCTCGTCATTTTCAAGATATTCGAGTGGCGCCTTGCAGATTATACATTCCTCATTCATCATTACTATCAGTTTGGGTATTGTGCTATGCGTAACACTAAATTATACTTACCCAAAGAAGTCAATAACCGCTTTTGCCGCACGCTGCGACGCACCCGCACTGCCCATACGTTGCATAAGTTCGGCGTAATTGCGCTGAAATTCAGCGTCATATCGCTCATCATCAAGTATTTTGCGCAACTCGGCAGCAACGGTTCTCGGGTTGCAGTCCATCTGCACCAGTTCGCGGATAATCTCGCGCCCCATAATCAGGTTTGCAAGCGATATCCATTTGGCTTTTAGTATTTTGCGGCCGATGCGATAGAGAAAATTCGGTGCCATAATGCGGTATAAAACCGCTTCAGGCACGCCAAACAGCGCCGTTTCGAGTGTTGCAGTACCTGACGTTACCAATGCCGCACGGCTGAATTTCAGCAAATTATACGTCTGACCGAAGATTATTGGCAGATTGCAGTCGGCACCGGCCACCTTGGTGTAATAACTTCTGTCGAGTCCAGGCGCACCCGATATAACAAACTGATATTCGGGGAATTGACGGCTGACTTCAATCATCACGGGCAACATCAGGTCGAGTTCCTGCTTGCGGCTGCCTGCCAAAAGGCCAATTATCGGTTTATCAGTCAAACTGTTAGACTTGCGAAAATCGGCTTCGGTCTGATGGTCGTTGGCCTTGAATTCCTCAATGGCATCCAAAAGCGGATTGCCGACATACTCCACCGGATAGTTGAACCCCGCATAAAATTCTGTCTCGAACGGCAAGATTGTCAGCATCTTATCGATGTACTTCTTGATTTTTTTGATGCGATTTGTCTTCCACGCCCAAATCTTCGGTGAGATGTAGAAAACAGTCTTCAGACCAATGCTTTTTGCAAATTCTGCAATGCGCAGATTGAACCCTGCAAAATCTATCAGAATAATCACATCAGGCTTAAAATCAACAATATCAACCTTACATTTCTCCATATTCCGACTGATAGCACGCAGGTTCATCATCACCTTGATAAAACCCATAAAGGCCATTTCGCGATAGTGCAGCACGGGCGGCACTCCAGCCTGCGCGGCCATTAGGTCGCCACCGAAAAAACGGAACTGCGCATCGGGATCCTGCAGTTTGAGTTCCCGCACCAGATTCGACCCGTGTAAATCGCCACTCGCTTCGCCAGCTATCAGATAGTAACGCATTGGAAATATTGAATTTAGAATTCAGAATTTAGAATTAAGGATTTTTGATTGATTTCGAACTTTAATAAATAACTACACGTTTGGCGGTGTTGCCAACCTTTACGATATAAACACCTGTGTTTTTGACATTTAATTCGGTGCGGACGCGATGAATCGCGTCCCTACAAATTAATTTGCCCATTGCATCATAAACGCAGATTTCATCGGAGGCATTCTCAACCACAATGTTACGGCCGTAGGCATAGATGTTTACTGCGTTGGCGGCGGATTCGATGACGGGGGTAGCGGTTTTCCACACAATCTCACCTTCATATCCACCACCACACCAATCCCAATCCCATCCTTTTGGCCTTTTTTCAACCATACAATTTATTGTCGCAGTGCAGCCATAAAATGCGTATCTGCCAATACTATCCACTGTAATAGGAATAGTTATTGTTGCAATGTCACTACAATTATAAAAAGCATCTGTGCCAATACTTGTAACTGTTTCAGGAATGGTAACATCACCACCTTCGCCTATATATGCAGTAAGTTTTGTTTTTTCGGCATCATAATAAACAAATCCATTGTCGATTATGCCGTTAACCGTCAACGCTCCCCACGGACTACCTGTTGCTTCGCCCGAATATACAATGTTTTTAGCGTTGAGAAAAGCATCTTCACCTATTTCTGTTACAGAATTTGGTATTTCAACAGACTTCAAACCAGAATAAAAGAAAGCCCACCTACCAATTTTAGTAACCGAATTGGGTATGTCAACAGATGATAAATTAAAACAATACATAAAAGTTTCATTTTCAATGGTTGTAACCGATTCGGGAATTGCTATCGATACCAAACCTTCGCAACCAAAGAACGCAGCCAATCCAATATTCGTAACCGAATTAGGAATAATTACCGAAGTTAGTCCTTTACAGCCAATGAACGCATAGTCACCAATGCTAACAACACCTTCAGGAATAACAACTTCTGTAACTTCTACTCCGTTTATATAAAGGTGTTCGGTGTGAAATAATGGATTAGAATCGATAGCGGCGAATTTAATTTTGCACAAACTTTCTACGCTGTGGAATTCGACTCTGGTCAACTTGTCACAACCGCTAAAAGCTTGTTTCTCTATGATTTGGACGGAATTTGGAATAATTACCGAAGTCAGTCCGTTGCAATCATAGAATGCTCCATATCCAATAGTATTAACAGAACCTGGAATTGTTAACGAAGTCAGCCCGTAACAACCCGCAAATGCACAATCTCCAATAGTATTAACAGAATTTGGAATTGTTACCGATGTTAATCCGCTACAATAATCAAATGCGCAACGACCAATGCTTGAAACTGAATAAGTTACCCCATTGTCAGTTACAGTTTCAGGTATAATGGCATTAGTTAGACCAGAATAATTGTTCTCATCCGCATATATTTCGTATGTAACCTCCACCGTGGAATCGCTTGTAATGTTGTAATATAAATCACCACTTTTAAAATCTTGCGCCCACGCCTGTCCAGCAAAAGCAATGGCTGCAAAAAGTGTTATTAGTCTTTTCATAGTAAATTGATATTTGCTTGTAAAAATACGAAAATATATTTCTACCAATTAAACCTTAAACGATTCACCATTTCAACCTGTTAAACAGCGAAGCGTTTAAACTCGTTAAACTTTAAGATTCACCAGTTGACCGATTCAACCTTTAAACAAAATAAATCGCCAAAATGGCAACGCCGTAAAGCAAGCACATTGCAAGCACGCCGCGAGCAAGGCTCAAACGTTTTTTTCGAGTCCACCAGAAAAACAAGCCCGCGTTGGGCATAAGGCTCAAACTCACGATTTTATAAAATACGCCAAAACGCTGAAAATGGCTAACACATTCGGCCACCGAATCGTAACCCTTGCCATAGGCCACCAATGGCAGGAAAATTGCCAGACAGATGATGGGCAAAACGGCACCAATCAGTATGCCGACTATCGGTTTATCAGTCACTTTCATAGCAGATAGTCGATTTGTTTGAGACGCGTGTAATCGGTCGAGTCAAGGTTGATTGGCACAATCGAAGCGTAGCCGTGCGCCAACGCCCATTCGTCGGTGTCGGTGGCTTCGGGCTCGTAATTGATCAAATCGCCTGACAACCAGTAAAATGGTCTATCCCACGGATCTCTGTATTCAATGAAACGCTCCTTCCAGACGCCATTAGCTTGACGGCAGAGTTTAATTCCACGGAAATCGGCATCACGCACGTCGGGGAAGTTTATATTCAGGCAGAGATTCTTGTCGGTGTTGGTTGTTAAAAGTCGTTTAAGTATTGGTTCTGTGTATTTTACAACAACCGAGAAATCAGCGTCGGCATCGAAACTACACAACGACACACCAACCGATGGAATACCGCTCATAGCACCCTCTGTTGCCGCACCCAAAGTACCCGAATAGATGGTACATACTGTTGAGTTGGTGCCGTGGTTGATTCCCGACAGAAGAAGGTCGGGTTGGCGGTCGAGCAAGCGATTGACGGCCATCTTAACGCAATCCACCGGCGTTCCGGTGACGGCGTAAACCTTCAATTGCGGCTCTTCTTTAATGGTTTTCACGCGCACATAACTGCTGAAGGTTATGGCGTGCGACATTCCCGATTGTGCGGTGTCGGGCGCCACAACAACCACATCGCCAATGCGTTGCGCCATTGCAATAAGCTCGGTGATGCCTTTCGACGAATAACCGTCGTCGTTGGTTATAAGAATGAGCGGGCGGTTGTTTTCCATATCAATATTGCTCGTTTTCGTTAGGGAAATCGCCCTGTTTGACATCGGTAATATATTGACCCACAGCATCGGTGATAACTGTGTTCAAATCGGCATAACGGCGCAGGAACCGCGGACTGAAACCTTGTGTCAGGCCAAGCATATCGGCATAAACCAGCACCTGACCGTCAACCTGACCACCGGCACCAATGCCGATTACAGGTATTTTCAGTTCCGAAGCCACACGGGCAGCCAATTTGGCGGGAATCTTCTCGAGCACAATGGCAAAGCAGCCAGCCTCCTCGAGCAGATGCGCGTCGCTGACAAGTTTTTCGGCTTCAGCCTCATCTTTCGCGCGCACAGCGTAAGTACCGAAAGCATTGATACTCTGCGGCGTAAGTCCCAGATGGCCCATCACGGGAATTCCGGCATCGATAATCTTTTTCACCATCGGGATAACCTCCAAACCGCCCTCAAGTTTGAGCGAGTCGGCGCCCGTCTCCTGCATTATGCGGATGGCGTTCTGCACAGCCGATGTGGGGTCAACCTGATAAGTTCCAAACGGCATATCGACAACCACCAGCGCACGTTGCACGGCTTTGGCAACCGCACCGGCGAAAACAATCATCTTGTCGAGCGTCATCGGCACCGTAGTGGTGTTGCCAAGCATAACATTCGACGCGCTGTCGCCAACCAGAATCACATCAATTCCGGCGCCATCGAAAATTTTTGCGGTGGTATAATCGTAGGCGGTAAGCATCGATATCTTCTCGCCCTGCTTTTTCATTTCAATCAGCCGCAGAGTAGTCACCTTGCGGTTGTCGCTGCATAAATATCCTGCCATTTCAATGTTTTTTAACTTTGCGAAAATACTATTTTCAACAACATAAACGGATTCGAAATAGCCAGCAAATGGTTAATTGTTGAACCCGCCACTGCAAACGTTTGGCAGGCTCAACAATAATCTTATTCCGGCATTGCGATATTAACCTTCACCCCCGCTTTAAACCAGCGTCCAGGCAATGTTAATCCACTGAAATCGAACGATTTAACATCACAAATATTAGTAGCCTCAACAAAAGGTGTTGCATGTTTACCTCGCAGCGAAACGCCGACATCAACCGTAGTAAACCCCTTATATGGATGAGTTTCAACCTGTTGAGTAGCAGGATTAGACACATCGTAATTGCCATTTCGGTGCTGATAAACCAATCTGAAATTACATTCTACATTACCCATCGAACGCAGTGTGGCCGATGCCGTAAGTTTATGGCGCAACTGGTCGAGAGCATAGAGCGACTCGTACTGGCCTGTGGATTTTTGAATGCCTATGTGACTATATCCACACCTCAACTCGCTAACAATCAATTTTTTTTGTTTAAAAAGCGATTCCGGTCTTACCACAATGTCGAATTCCTGCCCAAAGGTGTTGACTTCCGTAACATTCTGTGCCACATACATTTCGTCATTCGACAACCTCACCCAATCAATAATGTTCCGCCCCCGCTTGAGATAGAGAGCCGCACGCGCGCTGAACAATGGTCTATCGGCTTTCAATCCCACCTCGTATGTTGTAACTTCTTCCGATTTAAGATTCTCATTACCAATATTTTTCGGACTTTGGTAGAACAAATCGGTAAATGTAGGCTGACGGAACGCCGCATTGGCCGACGCAAACGCGCACAACGAACTGGTTACCATACAAGTAACATCGACACCGGGATAAACATGCGCCCCGTCGCTCAACAGCGCCACGCAACCAGCCGACAATGCAAAACGCTGTGTTACAAACTTATGGTTGGCCGAAAGAGTGGTATAATTGCGGTCGAAAAAATGGTTATAGAAAATCGAATCTCGCCCCTTGACTTCAACGCTTCGCCCTGTTTCGTGGCCAAGCCGTGTGCTTTTGATTTTTTCGGTACGGTTTTCAAGTCCGAATGTAGTTGTACCCCAACGTGTTACAACCGAGCCTTGCATGTTTGCCCCGTACACATCGGTTTGATGATAATTCTGATAAAAAGCCGGATTGCTGCGTACGAGCGCGTAATAATCGTTCAAGCGACGCCAATAGGCATTGACCGACACCTTAGGACCAAAATCGATATCGGTACCAACACTTGCCAACCACGACTCATTTTCCTCATACTGTTCAGGATACGAGAGCGAATAGAAGCCATTGCTGCCGAAGCATTTTTCGGTGTAGCCCACCTGCGCGTTTATGTTTGACTTTCCCACCGCCAGCACCCCACGATAGAAAAGATTGTGAATGTCGAAATCGGTATTGCTGACGTAACCATCGGAATGTGAAACCGATGCAGCCGCAAAATTGTTGAGTTTTCCGCTGCCCGTTGAAGCCGATGCTGAAATTTTATAAAGCCCGTAGTCACCGTTCGCCACCGTCACCCGATATCGGTCGATGGTATCGACAGGCGTAAAAAAGCACAAGGCACCGCTCAACGCAGCCACACCGCTTGCACGGCCAGTCTGCCCGACAATAATCTCAACACGCTCCACATCATTAATGTCGACAGGAAGTGTGAAATTGTTGTGTCCCGTTTGCGGGTCAGTAATATTTATTTTGTTGAGAATGATGGCGTTTTGGTCGGTGGTTCCCCCTCTAATCGACAAGTCGGACTGAACGCCCAAAAGTCCGCGCTGCCTGATATCAACTTGCGCCGTATATTCAAGCGCATCAACTAAACTCTGCTGCGGCGCGGCCGCAAAATCGTCGGCTTTAACAATAGCTACAGGCACAATAAGTTGCGAAAATGTGCTTGTAACCTTGTCCGCCGATACAGTCACCTCGTCAACTGTAACACTATCGGCCATTTGCTCCGACACAATCATTGTTGCACACTTTGCCTGCGTAGCCGCAACAGTCAGTGTATCAACAAGAACACAAATCTTGATAACCTTTCCTATACTATTATAGATAGCATAGTTTTTGCGCGTCCATTTCGAAAAACAGACAACGCCTTTCGCGAATCTTTTTCGTTTGCTTTTCATCTTACTATTTTTTGAAATTAAACGCCGCGGCACTCCGCAAACTACGTGCCAACCAATTCGGAAACTGTTATCCGTTTTTTGCAGACTAACTTTTCGGCATTACTTGTCGAGCAATTGCGCCGTATGATTTTTGGTGTCGACTTTGCCGATGGCGTCGATAATTATACCGTCGGGACCAATAACGTAAGTGGTGCGAAGCGTGCCGACAGTCTCTTTGCCATACATTTTTTTCACTCCCCACGCCTCATATGCCTTCAAAATAGTGCAATCGGGGTCGGAAATCAAACGGAAAGGCAACTCGTATTTTGCGATGAACTTCTGGTGCGATGCCATTGAATCCTTGCTAACTCCAATAACTTCGTAGCCAAGCGACAAAAACCGCTGGTAGTTGTCGCGCAAGTCGCAAGCCTCAGCCGTGCAGCCTGGTGTGCTATCCTTCGGATAGAAATAAATAACAAGGCGCTTGCCCGCAAAATCGCTCAATTTCACTGTATTACCATTCTCATCGAGACCCTCGAATGCAGGAGCTTTGGTTCCAATCTGTAACATATCGGTATTGTTTTAAATAACTATTTATCAAAATTCTATGCTTTGGTATGATGCTTTTCAGCGCGAGCCGCTATAACAATGCCCAACTCGTAAAGCAGATAGATGGGCAGCGACACAACGCTGAGTGTGAATACATCGGCTGTGGGTGTTATTACTGCCGCCACAACCAATATGGCCACCACCGCATGACGGCGATAGCGTCGCATAAAATCGGCGCTCACAAAGCCCATCCGCGCAAGCAACCACGACAACACAGGCAACTCGAACATCAAGCCCATTGCAAGACTTAGCATCAGCAATGTGGACATGTACGATTCGAGTGAGATTAAATTCGGCACATCGGCACTCACTTGATACGTTCCTAAAAATCTGAAAGTTAGCGGAAAAATCAAGAAATAATTGAGCGCCACTCCCATAATGAACATTAGATAACCGCCCCCAACAAGCCTCACGGCAACTCGACGTTCGCTGTGGTAGAGCGCCGGCGACACAAAACTGTATAGCACATGCAGAATGTAGGGCGATGCCACCAAAAAACCTACTGCAAAAGCCGCCTTTAAATGCACCATAAACTGCTGCGCCAGACCAGTGTTAATCAAATCGACCTTAAAATCATCACCGACCGTTCCCAACACCCGTTCAAGCAGACGGTAGGTCAGGAAGTTGTTGTTTTTTGGGGCCAGCAAAATATTGAAAAGCTGCTCCTTGAATGCGAACGCCACA
The DNA here is from genome assembly GCA_017650325.1 of Salinivirgaceae bacterium. Taxonomy (GTDB): domain Bacteria; phylum Bacteroidota; class Bacteroidia; order Bacteroidales; family SZUA-534; genus RUG13583. Next base: position 14,982 of record JAGCFC010000160.1, read on the forward strand.
AATCCCAGCGCCACCACAGCAGCCAAAATGCGAAAAAGGCTACCGCGCAATTGGTCGAGATGGTCCCAAAAAGTGAGTTGATTGCTATTTGCCGTCTTCTGCGCCATCGGTCTGGTTCTTTGGCTCACCGTCGGCTTTGTCGTTCAGGCCGTCCTTAAAACTTCGGACCCCCTTACCCAATCCACGCATCAACTCGGGAATTTTCTTGCCGCCGAACAGCAGCAGCACAACCAAGGCTATTAGTACTATTTCGGTAATACCCAAGTTCATAAAAAGCATTGTCTTCATACCTGTCTGAATTTTATTATGCCAAAAATAGTTTTTTAGTTGAGATATGCCAACGAGTAGAATTTGTGTTTGATAACAAACTACGATGGTGATACCATCATCCCTTCCCTACCAGTTCCTTCGTCGATAAAAGACCGCAAGCAGCCTGAATGTCCTCGCCCCGCGATGCGCGGATGGTTGTTAGCACGCCACGGGCATTCAACGCGTCTTTAAACTGTTGAATTGTAGCGTCATCGCTGCCTTGGAACGGGCTGTCAGGTATTGAGTGGAAGCGTATCAGATTAACTCGGCAATCGATGTCACGCAGCAGATTGGCCAAAGCCGAAACGTGACGCGGCGTGTCGTTAAGCCCCGCAAACATTATATACTCGAACGACACTCGTCGCTGCAACCCAAAATCGTGATGACGGATAGTGTCAATAACATCTTGTATAGGGTATTTTTTCTGAACCGGCATCATTTCGGAGCGCTGGTCTGGCAGCGGATTATGTAGACTAACAGCCAAATGGCACTTGCTACGCTCCAAAAACTCTTTCATTCCAGGCACAATACCCACCGTCGAGACCGTGATACGCTTCGGACTCATTGCATACCCCCAATCGGCAGTCAAAATCTCAAGCGCCCTAAGCACCTCCTGCAAGTTGTCCATCGGCTCGCCCATACCCATGAACACAATATTAGTAATACGGTTAAACTCCTCAATGCTACGCAGTTGGTTGAGAATCTCGGTTGTCGAAAGATCCGCCTGAAAACCTTGTTTGCCAGTCATGCAAAAACGGCAATTCATTTTGCAGCCCACCTGCGACGACACGCAGACGGTCACACGGTCATCGTCGGGAATCATCGCAGTTTCGATAAAATTAGATTGGCCAATGGCAAAAAGATATTTGCGTGTGCCATCGATGCTCTGCTGCATTTTTATTGGCGCGGTCAAGCCGAATTCGAACCGCTCCTGCAACTTTTGTCTCGCAACCTTTGATAGGTTCGAGAATTCGTCAATCGACCATACCTCTTTCTTGTAGAGCCAGTCGGCAATCTGCTTGGCCGTGAACGACGGCAATCCCAAATCACTGACAATCAGTTTTAGTTGGTCGAGCGTTTTTCCGAACAATGATTCCATCAATTTTGCATTTTTGTGTCGCAAATATAGCAATATCGAACCTTCAATTTCGTTATGCATTTACTTAAACTAAAAACTAAAACAATGAGGAAAATTTCAATTATCGCGGCATTAGGTATTCTGGCGCTTACCCAATGCCAACAAGGACCATCGCGGCAAGAGTTAATGTTAAAAAACGACAGTCTGCAACGCGTTGGGGTACAGAAAGATTCGGCAATCTACGCCATTATGGGAACATTCTCAAGCATCGAAGATAACTTACAAGCTATCAAAGACAAAGAGAATATTATTGCTCTGACAGCAAACAGCACAGAGAGCAAGCAAAGCCGTGAGGAAAAAATCAATGAGGATATTCAGTTGATTTACAACATGCTACTTCAAAACCGTGAACAAGTTTCAAAATTACAGGCGCAACTGAAAAAGGCGAATGTGAAAACTAAGGAATTGCAGCAGATGATTACTAGTCTGGAATCGAAACTTCAGGAGAAAGACGAAGAAATTCTGCGACTTACGCAAGAACTCGAAGCATCGAACTTGAAAATCGAAGGATTGAACAACCTGGTCGACAATTTGAACGCTGCGCTCGACTCGCTCCGTAACGAAGATGCTCTGAAAATAGCAACCATCGAGGGACAGGAAGAAGCACTGAACACCGCCTACTATGTCATCGGGTCGGAAAAGGAACTGAAAGAGTTGGGCATTCTCGACAAAAAAGGACAGTTTGCCGTTGGCAGCAAAAAGGCTCGTAAAGACTTCGACGACAAGGCCTTTACCCGTATCGACATCCGCGAAAAAACTTCGTTTGACCTGAATGGTGCGAAAAAGGCGAAAGTTGTCACAGCACATCCGCTTGACTCATACACCATTTACGGACAAAAACCGGTTGACAGCCTTGTTGTCAACAACTACTACAAATTCTGGAACAGTTCGAAATATCTGGTAATTGTTGTGCAATAACCTGCGATATACTGAAAACAAAAAGGCTGCAATCGGAATGGGTTGCAGCCTTTTTTGTTATCAATAAATATCTACTATTCTCCCATCTCAAGCCTTTGCCGTTGGCGTTCCAAAACCGCCCATCGGGAAACGACCTGCAGGTCCTTCTGCCAGATTAATCTTGCCGAACGACGCCTCGTATTTCGACACATTCTCTTGCAATGCAAAGAGCAAGCGTTTGGCGTGCTCCGGCGTGAGAATTATACGCGATTTGACACCGGCCTTCGGAACACCTGGCATAACACGCACAAAATCGAGTACAAATTCAGATGACGAATGTGTGATTATGGCCAAATTGGAATACACACCTTGAGCCACCTCGTCGGTCAGTTCAATGTTAATCTGGTTGTTTTTCGGTTGTTCTTCGTTCATAGCATTTCAGTTTATGGTAAGTAATTAAATCACTTTATTTCCGCCCGCTAAGGCGAATCCCTTTCATACAAAAATATAAAAAATAAGGCTGCCGTTATGGCAACCTTATTTTTTTGAATATCAGAATATTTTATTCTCCGTCTTCAATGTCAGCACCTGTCTCAGAAGTCATTTCCATAATCTCCTGGTCAACAGTGTAGTCATCGTCGTCGATGCTACGTTTGCTGGTCAGAGCCTCATACTCATCCTTCGAACCCACAATCAGGTCAGAGAACAAGCGTGTGCCTGTACCTGCAGGAATCAGGTGACCAACGATAACGTTCTCCTTCAAGCCCTCCATCGGGTCAAGTTTAGCGCAGATGGCTGCTTCGTTCAGCACTTTTGTGGTTTCCTGGAACGATGCTGCCGAAATGAAGCTCTTTGTCTGCAATGCGGCGCGGGTAATACCCTGAAGAACCTGGTTCGATGTTGCCGGAACGGTGTCGCGAGCCTCAACCAGACGCAAGTCCTTACGTTTAAGAATCGAGTTCTCGTCACGCAGTTTGCGGCTTGTCACAATTTGACCCGGACGCAATGTTTCAGAATCACCGGCGTCAGTAACGACTTTCTTATCCCAAATCCAATCATTCTCCTCCATAAAGTCGTTCTTGTCAACCATCTGTTTCTCAAGGAACTTGGTGTCACCCGGATCGATAATCTCGACCTTGCGCATCATCTGGCGTACAATCACCTCAAAGTGCTTGTCGTTGATTTTCACACCTTGCAGACGGTAAACCTCTTGAACCTCGTTCACGATGTACTCCTGAACTTTGGTCGGGCCCATAATCGAAAGGATGTCCTGCGGAGTGATGGCGCCGTCAGACAATGGAATGCCTGCGCGGACGTAATCGTTCTCCTGAACCAGAATCTGTTTCGACAGCGGAACAAGGTATTTAGCCTGCTCGCCCGAGCGCGATGTGATGATAATCTCGCGGTTACCACGTTTGATTTTGCCGTAGGTCACCTCGCCATCGATTTCGGCAACCACTGCCGGGTTCGACGGGTTACGTGCCTCGAACAACTCTGTAACACGCGGCAGACCACCGGTGATATCGCCCGCTTTACCAACGGCGCGCGGAATCTTAACGATAACCTGTCCTTGTTTAACGTCCTCGTTTTCAGCAATCACAATGTGAGCGCCTACCGGGATGTTGTACGATTTTATCTCTTCGCCAGCCGCGTTCTTGATTGAAATGGCCGGGTTCTTTGTCTTGTCGCGGGTTTCGATAACCACCTTCTCTGCAAAGCCTGTAGCCTCATCCGACTCCTCGCGGTAGGTAACGCCCTCCTCAAGGTTGACGAAATCTGCCTTACCACCAACTTCCGAAATGATGACTGCGTTGTAAGCGTCCCACTCGCAAATCAGTGTGCCCTTCTTAACTTCGGTGCCGTTCTTCACGAACAGTTTCGAACCATAAGGTATTGCGTGATTTGAAATTACAAGTCCGGTGTTCACATCAATCAACTTCATTTCAGCCAGACGGCCAACAACGATTTCAATGTCGCCGGCGTTCTCATCTTTGTAAGCGATTGAGCGAAGCTCCTCAAATTCAACGCGACCATCGTAGCTAGCAGTCAAGCTCGAATCGGAAGCAATGTTGCCTGCAGTACCACCCACGTGGAATGTACGCAGTGTCAACTGTGTACCAGGCTCACCGATTGACTGTGCGGCAATGACACCCACAGCCTCACCAATCTGAACCATACGGCTGTTCGACAGGTTACGTCCGTAGCATTTAGCGCAGACGCCGTTCTTCGACTCGCAAGTCAGCACAGAACGCATCTCGACTTGCTCAATTGGCGAATCCTCAATAATTTGAGCAATCTCCTCTGTGAACTCCTCACCTGCCTTGATAATCAGCTCGCCGGTTATCGGGTGATAAATATCGTGTACCGATGTACGACCAAGAATTCTGTCGTACAGCGATTCAACTATGTCTTCGTTTTTCTTCAGTGCTGTTGCAACCAAACCACGCAGTGTGCCGCAGTCTTCCTCTGTGATAATCACATCGTTCGACACATCGACAAGACGACGGGTCAGGTAACCAGCGTCGGCAGTCTTCAAAGCGGTATCGGCCAAACCTTTACGTGCACCGTGAGTAGAGATAAAGTACTCGAGCACTGACAGACCTTCTTTGAAGTTCGCCAAAATTGGGTTCTCGATAATCTGACCGCCTTCGGCACCTGACTTCTGCGGTTTAGCCATCAAACCACGCATACCGCATAGCTGACGAATCTGCTCCTTCGAACCACGGGCTCCAGAGTCAAGCATCATAAATACTGAGTTGAAGCCTTGGTTGTCTGAACTCAACTGTTTCATCAGGATTTGAGTCAGTTTGGCGTTGGTGTGTGTCCAAATATCGATAATCTGATTGTAACGCTCGTTGTTGGTGATGAAGCCCATATTGTAGTTGTTCATCACTTCGTCAACCTGCTTGTAACCCTCGCTGACGAGTTCTGCCTTCTCAGCCGGGATAATCACGTCGCCCAAGTTGAACGACAGACCGCCCTCGAACGCCATACGGTAACCAAGGTTCTTGATGTCGTCAAGGAATTGAGCTGTAACGGCTGTTCCGCAAGCCTTGTAAACCTTACCGATGATGTCGCGAAGTGATTTTTTGGTCAACACCTCGTTGATGAAACCAACCTCAACCGGAACAAACTGGTTAACAATCACACGACCTACGGTTGTCTCAAGGATTGTATCCTTAACCTCTCCGTCAATCAGGTCTTTTGTCTTAACCTTGATAGTTGCGTGAAGGTCAACACGTTTCTCGTTGTAGGCGATGTTAACCTCCTCAGGCGAGTAGAATGTGATACCCTCGCCGAGAGCGCCTTTGCGGGCTTTGGTGATGTAGTACAAACCAAGCACCATATCCTGCGAAGGAACGGTGATAGGCGCACCGTTGGCCGGGTTAAGAATGTTGTGCGAACCAAGCATCAGCAACTGTGCCTCCAAAATGGCGGCGTTGCCAAGCGGCAAGTGAACGGCCATCTGGTCACCGTCGAAGTCGGCGTTGAATGCCGTACAAGCAAGCGGGTGCAGCTGGATAGCCTTGCCCTCAATAAGTTTCGGCTGGAAGGCCTGAATACCAAGACGGTGCAAGGTCGGGGCACGGTTGAGCAGAACCGGATGTCCTTTGATGACGTTCTCAAGAATGTCCCAAACAACAGGGTCTTTGCGGTCAACTATCTTTTTGGCTGATTTAACGGTTTTTACAATACCGCGCTCAATCAGCTTGCGAATTACGAA